>JAVXBC010000117.1:5553-8647 GCA_036660195.1 Acinetobacter sp. | reverse complement strand
GTTGCTGTTGCAGCCTTTAAAATCCACGGGTTATTTGCTGTTCCCCAGCTTGCGATCTTAGAACCAAAACGATTATTGGAGTCATTATCATTTTTAGACAACGCCAAGCCATATAAATATAAATCAGCCTTACCCACAGAATGATCACTACCATTCACCAAGCCATCTCTATTCGTATCCTGCGCCACAGTTGTTAAACCACCTACAGGGATCATATGAATATAGCCAGTATCTTTACTTCGATCAGTTAAAGATGTTTCATTACCAGTTTTGTCACCACGAAATACAAAAGAGTAATCAGTCGGTAAGATTGCAATACCTTCACCAGTAGCTTGACTTAATACATCATCAGAAACCTCTTCCAATGCAAAAGTATAACGACTTAAACATAAACCAATTAGTGCCGCTAAAACAGTTCGTTTAAATTTTACCGTATGAAGTTTAGTCATCTTGACCTTCCTATTACACGATGCTCCGCATCATCATTATTTTTTAAGTCCATTCAAGTAATTTATCTCTTAAAAGGAGTGCTTCCAAGCATCACTCGATATTACAGGCATGCTTAGCCCACGTAATCTCAATCTATCATTATGCCGATTAATTACACAAAAGCAAAACAAACTAGATCAATGTTACATTTTCCCGATGGATGAAAGCGGCACAAACTTACAAACCATATTCTAAGTATTTTAAATTTCAAGTTTATTTTACAGAGTAAGATTCAATTCACAAGAACAACCTTTGCTTAGTCTGTTGTAAATATTTCGCCAATCTCTGTTTCTTTTCAGGAGACAATGCATATAGCTCTGCTGTAGTTGCTTCAGGATGAATCACCCCTACACCTGCTCCCACTGCAAACCAACTAGGCACACCAAACATTTGCAAGCCATTCTGATCGTATTGGGAAAAGTCAATCAGCCGAGGGGTACGATGTTGCCAACATTTTTTAAGCTCTCGATAGCTTTCTGATAAAGGTACAGTTTGCATATGTCGCCAAAACGGCGTGTCCGAACGACCTGTATCATAGTGCATACGTATAAAATCACGTATCCCCTGCCAACCCTGCGCATTTTGCTTATTATAATAATCAATGCTCTGCTGCGAAATCACCCCATCATTTTCTTTCACAAGCATTGCGAACAAAGACAACTGCACCAACATTTGCCCAATCGAGGTCGCCTCTAAAGGCTCAACAAACCCCGAAGCCAAACCAATTGCAACCACATTATTTTTCCAAATTTGTTGATAATAACCTGCTTCAAATGAAATCGGTTTAGCTGGGCTAATTGGATGCCCCAACCATTGCTCCACCTCCTGTTGCGCTTGCTCATCTGTTATAAATTGATCATTATAAACATAGCCTGCGCCTATTCTCTCTTTTAAAGGAATTTGCCACACCCAACCAGAATTCATTGCAGTTGCCCGCGACACGAGCTCAATTTTATTTTGATCATGTAACATATGAAAAGGAAGCGCACGGTTCATCGGCAAAAAATCAGCAAATGAACACCACTGACCTTCATATTTTTTACCGATTAATAGACGAGAAAATCCTGAAGCATCTACCACAAAATCACATGGGATATTACGCTCCAAAAGCTGAATAGCGGTGACATTCCCCGTTTCAACATCTAGCGAGAAATCCTGAACCTTTTCTTCAACATGAATAACACCTCTTGATCGTGCTATTTTTTTTAGATACTGACCAACCCGAAAAGTATCAAAATGCAGCGAAGCTCCAAAATTACTTTTTCCCTGTGTGAGTTTACTTAAAACCTCCTGAAAAGGTTTTCGCTGTTCGCAATACTCATAAGATGCCAAATAACGACCAATATCTATGCCATGATTAAACAATCCAGATAAATAAGGGTGAAACCCACTTTCTACCCACCCCCCTTCTTCAGTTTCTCCAGAAAACAAGTGGTAATAATAGTCATCATCACCCCCAGTACGCCAACGCTCATAGCGAAAGCCCAGCTTCAACGTGGCACCCGTTTGTTCTATAAAACCTTTTAAATCGATATTTAAGTCACGCAACATCGTCATTAGATTAAGTACGCCACCCTCACCAACCCCCACAATCGGGATTTCTGGAGCGGATATCACGACAACCTCAACAGATGAATTGAAAACACGCCTAAGCTGTAAAGCCGCAAACCAACCAGATGTTCCACCACCCACCACTACAACTCGCTTCATCCCTCGTAGATTGAGCATTCTTATATCCTTATTCGCTATCAAAAAATAAAGCAGCCAAAGCTGCTTTAAATTATCACCTTAAAGTTAAGTTTTAACAGAACTTCAAAGTACCGTAACAGTTTGGTGTAAAGTACTGATTCCCAAGAACCAAACCATTGACCGTTAGACCCAAATTTGATAAAGCAAATCCACCACTTGCACCTGTAGGTCCAACCTGAATACCTAAAGCCTCATTACCACTAATCAGACCACCTAAATCACTTGTTGATGGAGGGTTACTCGCTAGAAACGCATTAACCTGTGCCGCAATTTGCGGGTGAACACACTGTTGTGGTACCCCAGTTGTACCTTCACACAAATCAACTGGCAAGGTTGGAACAATCGTACCCAAATCCACACCATCCTTTAAACTTAACCACCAACCTGGTTCAGTAATATCATCAAGAGGTTGACCTGGCCATAGAAGATTTTGAGATTGTAAACTTAGAGAAGCACCCGAGTTCAGCGGCATAGAGTGAATCAAACCCAATGGCTGTTTCACAGTTACATTTGCGGTAATATTTTTTACTTTTGTGTACATATTCACATAATAACTATCGCCCGCAACAATACAACCAATACCACTACAACCATCCACCTTAGCACGCAATGACGCTAAAACACCTGTATTGTTATTTGCCTGATTTGGGTCATTTACGCCGCCTTGCACCCCAACCTGAGTGAACCCACCATTATTATACGAAAGTACATTACCATTACCATCAGAAACGGTATTACTCCCACTTCCACCCATCGTATAAGTTGGCTTCACAGGAAATATTCCTGAACCTGGATTCAAACCGTAACTATTACAAGCAGCACTACCATTACCACAGTTACTGTTATTAAAATCACG
>JAVXBC010000117.1:0-5453 GCA_036660195.1 Acinetobacter sp. | reverse complement strand
TATATTTGAGTTTTCCGTTCCAATAGTTAGCAAACCTTGCGCTTTTTCAGAACTCACCCTAAAACCAACCATTTGTCTTGTAGAAGCAGAACCAGGATCTTTGATTGCAAACTCAATAAAAGGGTTGGTTAATTTTGCAGAACTACCCACTCGGTTTTCACGGTTTGTAGCACTGTTATAATCAGTTCCAACCAGTGTAGGATTACCACTCAAACTCACATTGTCTAAATCAATATCACAACCAGGACCATTCCGCCCACCACAGCCTAATTGTAATTTTTTAACATTTAAATTTAGCTCTAATTCCGCTTCCATCCCCAACTTGTAAAAACCGATGGATGTGTCACCACCCGACCTGTTTTTTTCCAAATTGGCGACATCATTAGGTGCGATATAAGACATGCTCATCAATGCCTGACCCGTAGCGGCAGACAGCTCACTATCGCTAAGACTGTGTAATGTATCAGAGGCATACGCTGAGTTTAAGCATAAGCTACCCAATGCAAGCATTGCCAAATGAAGAGACTTAAACCGTCGCATAACGACCTCCATGTTTTAAACATCCATATATGTTTATTCTTATACCGAATTTCGCCCAATCACGACATAAATTAAAAACTTATGTATCCGTTTTGTGATATTGTGCAAAAACACATCAAATTTTTATGATTGTATCTTATTTTTCACAAAATAACAGTACTATTCGTCCGATCTATTTTGATCAAAAATTAAAATTAAAGCAGCTTGATTTTTATAACTTTTACTTTCCATCCGCCCACTCATCGGGCACCCTCTATCAAATATTTTATAATGAAATGCCCTCTAATTTTAGGCTTTTGGCAAGGTCACGCCAGTTTGCCCTTGATATTTTCCACCGCGGTCTTTGTATGATGTTTCGCAAACTTCATCTGATTCAAAAAACAGCATTTGAGCAACGCCCTCACCTGCATAAATTCGCGCAGGTAGGTTCGTGGTATTAGAAAACTCTAAAGTTACGTGACCTTCCCATTCTGGTTCTAAAGGCGTGACATTCACAATAATACCGCAACGTGCGTAGGTCGACTTACCTAAACAGATGGTCAATACATTGCGTGGAATGCGGAAATATTCAACTGTACGTGCTAGTGCAAATGAATTAGGTGGAATAATACAAACATCCGACTCGATATCTATAAAGCTTCTATCATCAAAGTTTTTAGGGTCAACAATGGCAGAATGCACATTGGTAAATACTTTAAACTCTCGTGCACAGCGGACATCATAGCCATAGCTTGATACACCATAAGAAATCAGTTTTTCACCTTTTTCATCATAACGAACCTGATTTTCTGCATACGGTTCAATCATGCCGTGTTTTTCGCTCATTTCACGAATCCAACGATCAGATTTTATAGCCATGTCTTTTTATCCAAAAACTAATTTAATAATTGTGGGCTACTTTAGCGTAAAAGCTTAGTAATGAAAACAATACCTTCGATGTCACTTATTCTGAAATTATTACAAATTAATCAGTGCAGAATAACTCAACGGAATTGAAAAGCTAACTAGAATGACTGACGCGGAACGCTGTAATTTCGATTGCGATAACCATTGAATTTTATTGCTTGCGAGTGCAGCACCAATCGAAATCCAAAATAAGGCAATTGGCAAAATAAGCGCAATAAACGCACTCATGTGTAAGGCATAAATCGTCTGATTTTCCCATGCCATCGCAGGGAAAATAGCGGATGCGAACATTAATGCTTTAGGGTTCAACAAAGTTGCGCAAAATAAAGTACGTGCACGAATAATAGGTTGATTTAATGCCACAACTTGATTCGCTGTACGCCATAGTTTCACTGCTAGGAAGACAATATAACCCGCACTCAATAACTTAAGAAAAGGTGCAATTAAAGGAAAAGTGTCTGAAACTTTACCAATGAGCATGCCCCAAGCGGTGATCGCAATAAGATAACCAACAGATTCCGCTGGTATTAATAAGAGAGATTTACGTACACCGACTTGTACGCCCGAAGAGGCAAGCAAGGTATTGGTTGGCCCAGGTGTCAATAAAATAGTGATAACCAAACCAATAAAAAACCATGAAATCATGCACTGACCTCATAAAAACAATGTCGGGAGAGTAACCGAATTGCCCAACTATGGCAAAAACTAAGTGTAAGGACTTATATTCAAACCCAGAAGAATCATCATTAAAGCATTGTTTTTAAATTAATTTAAATATAATAACAAACCAGATATCGCTATATTCAACCTAAAAACATGCTTATTTAATATACAAAAACTCAAGCGACAAAATGCTGCAATCTTTAAAATCCATAATCGTTTAACTATATTTTAAGTTTTTACTAAGCAAATGATGTTATTTTAAAATACGCATCAATTCTGTTTCGTTGTTCTTCTATGCAACTCCCCGTATATGCCTAAGCAATTCTTTCAACGTTGGCTTCCCTCTGCGGAAAAAGTCGCCAGTTTAAAATTCATGCGAATTTTTGGTAAGCACACACTTAATCCGTTGTTGTGGTATGTGAATCGCCGCTCCATCGCTAAGGCTGTGTTCATTGGCACGTTTTGGGGAATTTTACCTGTTCCGTTTCATAGCTTGTTTATTATTGTGACCATATTATGGTTCGAGGTAAATTTGCCAATTGGCTTATGTATGGCTTGGCTGACCAACCCTTTTACGGTGGTTCCCATTTTATATTTAGGGTTTTGGTTTGGTTCAAAAATTTATCAGGTCAATATGATTAACAAGGACATGTTACTCGGTGTTTTGCATCAAATTTTGAATTGGATCAAGAATTTTGGACATGGTCATATTGATTTTAGTCTTGCGAAAATTTTGGTGTCGGGATTAGTGATTGAAGCGATCTTATTTGCTTTTTTGTTTTATATCGCGACACATCTAATTTGGCGTTGGAACGTAATATATAAGTGGAAAAGACGCAAACAGATTCAATGAAATCAATAAAAATGCCTCTACGTTTAGAGGCATTCTTCATTTAGAAAATACGGTTTTCATCTCGTTGTCGTTTCGGCAATTTTTCCATTTGTTGCAACATGGCTTGTGCGATTTGAACATAGCTTTCTGCTGCGGCATCTTGTGCCACAACGCTTGGTTGTCCTTGATCGGCATTCTCGCGAATTTTTGCATCTAAAGGTAAACGTCCGAGCAATGGAATTTGATATTGTTCAGAGATTTGATCACCACCGCCCGTACCGAAAATTTGCTCTTCATGTCCGCAGTTTGAGCAAATATGCGTCGACATATTTTCAACCACGCCCAGTACAGGAATATTCACTTTATTAAACAGTTCAATACCCTTTACTGCATCCATGAGTGCGACATTTTGTGGTGTCGTGACAATAATCGCACCTGTTACAGGAATACGTTGTGCAAGTGTTAGTTGAATATCACCCGTGCCAGGTGGCATATCAATCACCAATACGTCTAAATCTGGCCATAGGGTTTGATTAAACAGTTGCATCAACGCCCCAGTTGCTTTCGGCCCACGCCATGCCACAGGAGTATTTTCCGCACCAATCAAATGTCCAATAGAAAGCACCGCCAAACCGTGGGCTTCCAAAGGCACAAAGTGTTCATTTTCAATTTGTGGTGTTTTTCCTGCATTACCTAGCATGGTTGGGATACTTGGTCCATAAATATCGGCATCCAACACACCAACTTTTAAACCGAGCTGTTGTAATGCCAGTGCTAGGTTCACTGTGGTGGTGGATTTGCCTACGCCACCTTTACCCGATGAAACCAAAATCACATTTTGAATGCGTGCATGCGCTGCTACGTCACGTTGCTGAGGTGCGGCTTTTTGAATGGGTGGATTGTTTGGGTCTGCTTCTACTTTTGCAGACGCATCCATGACTGGCGGTAAGTTACTATTTTCTGCTTTGGGTTTTGATGAGCAGCTATGACCCGCTTCACCATGCGCAGCAGATTGTTGCGGATGCTTTTGTTGAATAATATGAAGATTCAGTTCTTCGATACCACTTCGCTGTAATGCTTCGGCGAGTTCATCATGTATTTGTTGTAAGTGGTTTTTTTCTTCAGGGAAAGTATTCACGGTCAACTGCAAGATACGACCTTGAACATTGACTTGGCTAATCCTTTCTTTAAGGGCATTTTGCGAGTGCGGCAAAATGTAATCTTGTAAAATTGCCTGAATTTGTTCTTCGTTAACCTCTTGCGCAGGCGAAAAAACAGATTTTAAGGAAGACAACCACGACATTTTGCTACTCCAAAAACAGATCAACACTTCACTGACTTTGGCTAGTTTAGCAGTATTGCGTTATAGACGCTCATATCAAAGTCGGCAATCCTGCATTTTTCCTACAGTTAGCACTGAGATATGAGCGTGATGTATTTAGGTTTTATCGCTGTCGTTACTGTCGCCTTTTAGTTTATTTAAAGTATCTGTCGCCGCTTTTTTTAAATCTTCAAATTTAGAACCCGCTTGCGCTTTTAAATCATCAAGTTTCGCGGTCGCTTCATCTTTTAGTTCAGCCGCTTTTGCTTTGGCATCTTCAAGTTTGCTGCTGGCTTCATCTTTGAATTGATCAAATTTTTCTTGAACAGCATGTTGAGTATCTTCAAGTTTGGCTTTGATGCCATCAACTTTTTCTGACACAGCTTGTTTATTTTCAGAACTGGTATCTGAAAGGTTTGATTTTAAACTCTCAATCGCCTGTTCACCTTTCGCCTTCAACTCTCCAGCCGTATTTTTTAAGTCGTCTAATTTGTCATTGCTCATGATCTTTCCTCAAGTTGATTAATTATAAAAGTATGGTGTCGTACAAACATATGTATAGCGTGTTTCACTGAATTTTTGAGGACTTGCTGCAAATTGAAACAAATGGGATACAGGAAGATTGATCTTTGCGAATAGATTTGGACACTCTGATAATTCCAAGTTTTAAAACTTAATGCTGTTTTTCATCACTTTATAGATGCAGTAAATTTTTATCAAAAACTTTTAAAATATAAATAGATAGATCGGCTATACTTTTGAGATATTTAAATCATCGACTTACATTGCCAGAACTATATTTATGAATGAAAACGAACTCTTAGAAATCCAAAATGAACTTCAAGCCCAAGAAAAGCGTCTGAAATACATTCTTTCAAGTAAAAAAAGAATCCAAAATATGATTGATTCTTTTGAAGGTGATTTAGCTGAGCAATTAATACCTGTGATTCATCAACAGAGTGATGATAAAACACCTGTTGAAAGTAGTCTTGCACTGGCTATTTGTTGGAAATTTTCTAAAGTTGAATTTCCTAAAACGGTGCATTGGTGTAGTGAAATCAATATTAGTGACTTGAGCATAAAAAACGAGTTTACCGTTGTGATTAAAGCACAAGCTTGGTTAGGGACTTTAGGCAGTGATGAACTTTGGCAAACGCCACTCTTTGCTGAAATCACTGTTGATCCAAAAGT
>JAVXBC010000116.1:5414-8865 GCA_036660195.1 Acinetobacter sp. | reverse complement strand
TAAAATAAAAAGACCAATATGTTTAGTGATAGATAGTACAGTAACTCCTCAACAGCTTACACAAAATGTAAGTAATAGTAATTTGTTGATTTAGTAGTAAATTTATAATTTTTTCATACGGTACTCTTCTACCAGTTCCACATCTTAGATTATCTACTCACATCTTAAACGCCTCATCAATCTGCTGTGACACATCGCGCCCTATTTCATCTCGAAGTTGCGCCATTAAAAAGATGCAGCGTCCGTTGCTACTTTGCGCCCACTGTTGACCGATGGCGTTCTTTTCTTTGCTATCGTCGTTGGTGATATAGATTTCACCTTTGTATTCAATGACTGCAATTCTGCCGTCATCAAGTTCACACACGAAGTCAGGGTAAAAGTAATCTTTTGAGGTAGGCAACCAAAAGGAGTTTTCGCGTTGTTTGGCGATATTGCGTACCCAATGCTTGACCTTGGGGTGCATATCAATAATTTGAGCGCAAACGAATTCCTCTGCGTTTCGCCCATCTTTATTTTTTTCTTTTAAATCTTCGAGTTGTGCATAGAAATGTTTTTTAAATTCATAACTTCCACGATAGGGCTTGGTGACAGGATATTTGCCTGCTTCAAACTGAAAGCTGTGCAGTTTAAAAATATCGTAGGTCACTGGTGCGACGGTCATTTGGCTAAATAAGTCACCTTGAAACGCTTCCGTGCGTGCGATTTCAAACAAACGCTCTATTTCGTCGCGTACAGCTTGTCTAAGCTGGAATTGGGCACGCATGAGGGAAGTGAGCGAGAAGCCTTTCGTGTGGACTAAATAGTCCACTAATTTAAGCAAATAGGCATTGAGCTGTGCTTGCGTCAGTCCAGTTTGACGCACTTGTCGATCTAACCAGCGCACTAAATCCAATTCAGTAAAATTACTATCCATATCGTTGAATTTTAACTGTTCTGCATCGAGCATTTTGTAGGTGACGTTTTCACCTGCGAGATTCATGTCGATCTCGAATGAGTGAGCGGCTTCACGAATAGAAAACGCTAAATTAAGCGGATATTTCAATAAATCCAATTCAACGGCATTCTCAATCACTTCTTTTTCGACAACTTGCCATTCGCCTTCCAAGTACAAACACAATTGTGGGATTGGCGCAAAGGTTTGATTCCAATTTTCAGGGGCATGAGTTGCCTGTCTTTCTGCACGGACATCATTAAAATAGGATTGAACTTCTGCCTGTTTTTTTGGCGGTGTGCTGGCAACAACCAATGATTCGATTTGTTTAAAGGTGCTTTCAGTTGTCCCTTTATGGATCAGCATGGTTGAGCCTTGTGAGGTTTCAACGACTTGGATAGCTTGTTTGACTTCCTCTGGGAAATGCTGAATATCGGGCAAATGCGGCAAGGTAATTGCCATTTCAGGAATAACAGGCGCGTATCTTTCGTTTTGTGGTGTATCTACATCTAAGGTGCGCTGGGTAATGGCTAAATCCGCTTCCCATTTGTTGAAGCCCATGTTTTGCACCATGCGGTCTTTCAACATGGATGCAGCTTGAGCAACGCTATCTGCAATGACGTGGGCATAGGCTTTATTCAGTGATTCGACTGGACGAGTTGCTGCAAAGGGCATACGCAAGACACGCCCTAACAACTGCTCGACATCAACTGCTGAGTTCATGTTTTGCAGTGAAGCGAGTACATAGGCAAACGAACAATCCCAGCCTTCTTTTAACGCTTCAACTGTAATCACCACGCGAATTGGACAGCTTTGTGCGAATAAATTCACATCGGTCAGTTCTTTGGTTGAACCTGTAGAGATTGCTATCTGATTTTCAGGGATGTTTTCGACCATCATCAGGTGAGCTTTCACCACATCGACCGTTGCCTCGCCGCCTTTGGGTTGGGCTTGGACGAGTAAGATCGGGCGAATGTATTGTGGGTCTTTTTGCGCGTCAAGTTCGAGTTTATTACGCTGTAAGAGTGCATCACGCAAGCAGGATTGCCAACCATCAGGATGTTCGGTCAACACGACTGGCAATTTAATCATTTGCGCGGTTTTCAGCTCTGCGGCTGATACGGAATACAGCACATTGTTATCACGCGGTGTTGCGGTGAGTTCAATAAAACAATTTGGATTCAGACGTTTAAACGTTTCAAAGGATAGTTTGGTGCGATTTTTATGCGCTTCATCTAGCACCAGCATGGGGCTATGTAAGTGAAACCAGTTGGCGAGGGAGTGTTTCACGCGTCCAAGGTCTTTTTCGGTGAGGTGTGGTTGTTCTTGAATGGTTGCCGCAGTGACGAGTTCCATACCTTGCGCTTGTGCAGGCGTTAATGTCGAAAAATGCGGACTGAGGGCTTCGTCAAATGCATAGACGTTTCTTTTTTCGGTTTTACTGATATTGAAGGCTTGCGTGGTGGTGACGATGATTAAACAGGCTTTGCCGACATCATTTGGATTGATAGTTTGCAGGCTGTCTAGGTCACAAACTTTGATTTTGTCGCCATAGCTTTGCATGACGGCTTGTCTGTAGGGATGAGTGACATCCGATAGGGCTTTGAGCGTTTGTTGGCGAATCATGTCGCTAGGGACGAGCCACAGCACGATTGGTGCATTGGTATTGACATAGCTTTTCGCGGCAATGGCGATACTATGCGCGGCAATGAGGGTTTTTCCGCCGCCTGTGGGGACGCGCAAACAGACGCTGGGTGCGCCTGTCAGACGGTCAACATAATTGACTTCATAGTCGACGGCTTTTTCAAAAGCATGTTTTGCGCCGCGAACACGACAATCTAAAAAGAAATTTTCTAATGCGGTCAGTGCATTTTGCTGATATGTTTTTAAGGTGAGAGCCATGATTAAGCCTTATACAATCTGTTTTGATTGGCAAATAATTGAATAAATAAAAAGTTAAACACACCCTTAAACACGATCATGCAGCTCATAAGGAATCTGCTTAAACTCAATGTTTTCATTGGTTAATCGTGCTAAACCTAAGCGGCTGGCTTCACCAAAAATCACTTTTTTGCCCGTATGCGGATGTGTTTCTAATAAATGTGTGAGGACGTTACTGGTGAGGACGTTGCCACCCGCAGGGCGGCGGTCGCCTAAGATGCCGTTATAGAGTAGGTAGTAAGCTGTGCCGTCCAGTTCACCAATGAAAGGTGATTGGTTTTGGCTGGCTTGTGAGCCTGTAGATGCTGTACTTGGTTGTTTGGTTTCGAGCCACCAGATATAAGCGGCGAGGTCTTTAAAGCGGACATCCGTGGTGATATGTCCGTCAGAATCAAAGACAGGTGCGCCTAGCGTATAGAAACTAAATCCGCCGCCGCCTTGCCATTCAACAGCTTTCGAGATTCCGCCTTGTTCACCGTCGATGACTTTTTCAAGGCGGGGAATGCAGTGCGTGACGGCATGATCGCCCATTTCGATACCGATATAACGCCGTCCCATTTTATGCGCGACGGCGGCGGT
>JAVXBC010000116.1:0-5314 GCA_036660195.1 Acinetobacter sp. | reverse complement strand
ATCACCTTAAAGTAATGCGCTTCACGATCATCCAGCGTGACCCAGATACTGCCATCTTCCGCCAACAACTCCCGCAACAATACCAAACGCGGATACATCATCGACAGCCATTGCGAATGCTCCAACTTATCATCGTAATGTTCAAACGCTGATTGGGTGTTATACGGCGGGTCAATAAAAATACATTTCACTTTGCCTGTATAGAACGGCAACAAGGCTTTCAGTGCTTGTAGGTTGTCACCTTGGATGATCAGATTGTCAGATGCTGCGTCCGTGTCGCCATAGGTCTTATTGTGTTGCAGCAAATGGTAAGGAACGTCATTACTGGTTTGTACCGCTTGATTCTTATTTACCCAATCCAAAAATGGCATTACTCGTATTCCTTCACAGCGAATTTTATCGTTGACGATATTATGCCGACTTTAAAGAATGGATGCGCTGTTGATTGATGGTTTTTAAGTTTTGAATAGCCAGTTGCAGGCCTCCAAAAAATATAGAAATTAATCAGCATAATATCAAAACCACACTATTCTAGTGAACTATCAAAAACAGCAGCAATATTTTACTTTTAGTCGTAGATCATCATGAAATACGACTTTTGCATCTTCTCGAGTAAAACTGTGTTTAGTTTCCTAACACAATTAAGCCATCCTGCTCTGTAAGAAAACTATGTTCAATCAGCTTAGCGATATCCCTATAAAATGTTCTTTCTACTTTACCGCTGTATAGCACCTGTATTTGTGGCATACGGTATAGATCAGCCTGAGCAAAAAACTTATTGCTCTGACTTGCCGTAATGATCATCAGCGTTTGAACTAAATTAAATTGTCGATCAGAAATTTTTTTACTGAATTTGGCATCATTTAAAGCAGTTTGATACAGCAGGAAACTGATTAAAGTATTACTTTGATCATGTAAGTATTCAATTGTTGCAAACATTCCCTTAAGCACAAACTCAATAAAAGATTGGTTAGGGTGCTCTGCTTTTTTATCTGCAAGTTTTCGACATTCATTGAATAAAGCAAAGTATTCATGAATATGCGTTTGATAATATGACCAAATGGCGGATGAACTAAATCGATACCCTGATTGTTCAAGAATAAGCATTTCAATTAAGCGTCCTGTACGCCCATTACCATCCCAAAATGGATGAATTAGCTCAAAATAGTAATGCGCTAAACAGGCTCTAATAATGGCGGGTTGCTTAATAATATGAGGGCTATTTAACCACTCTACCCATGCTTGAATAAGATATTCAATATCTTCAACACATTTTGGAGGTCTATATATACCGCCGTGTACATCATTACCCACAATCGTCTTTTGGCTAGGTTTATTGTTTCTTAATTGCCCTGCTGGATTATGTTGTTCTGCAAGATTTTGAGAAACAAGCGTATGAAGCCTAAACATGCTCGATAGTTCAAACGGTTGACCATTTACTAGAACGAGTTGCTTAACGCTAAATTTTTTTACCCACTCAATCGACTCTTTTAAATTGGTAAGCCTTCTTTCTTCTGATTTCTGAATGGTCTTCGGGTCTTGTTTTAATATATCCGCCGTCTCTTGTTCTGTGAACTGCCCGCCCTCAATCGTATTTGTGCTGTAAATGCTACTTGCCAGTACCTTATCTTGGACTTGATCAATAATTTGAGGAAGACTTGGCATTTTATTAAAGCGATTTTGTGAATCATTCACTCGATCAAGCATTGCTTGAACCTGATTTAGGTCAAAACCTAATTGAAAGGTAAAAGAGCCAGACTTATAAGTCATTACTCTTAATGTCGTGTCATCTATCCATGTTTTAGTATGTTCAGGCATATTTTGTCAGGAAAAATGTCAAAGAAAATGTCAAAATATTAATATTGTATTTCATACGTTTAGTCAATTTTTTATGAGAAAAATGTCAAAGAAAATGTCAAAGAACGTGTCAAAAATAAATACGCTACTTTTTAATATGAAATATCAGTAATTTACATGCTGAATTTTATTCAGAAGTAAGTAAGTTCGAAATACAAAAATTCCGCTATTAGATGGGCTTCTTATAACAACGTTTCCAAAGTCGAGAGTTGATATTGAATTTAACCAGTATTTCAGAGTCAATCATGGTGCGATGACTTTTCTTTAAAACCATAAATACATGATTTAATTACTATTTACCAATGCAAAACGAGCCGAAGATTTTTCCTAGCAAATCATCGGCACTAAAATCACCCGTGATTTCACCTAAAGCATTTTGCGCCAAGCGCAACGATTCAGCCACCAGCTCACCCGCATTAAACACCACCAATTGCTCACGTGCTTCAGATAAATAAGACTGTGTGCGCTTCATTGCATCCAAATGGCGTGTTCGCGCAATAAAGGTATCTTCTTCAGGATGGAAGCCTGCATGCGCTGTAATCGCATCTATGAGCGCTTGAACGCCTAAGTCTTGTTTCGCCGAAACACAAATATGACGAAAGCCTTGATAATCGCTGAGTTCAGCAGTTTGATCGGTTAAATCACATTTATTGCCAATCAACAGCAACCGTTTCGGTTCAAGATGCTCAGAAAAATATTCATGGGCTAAATGCAGCGGCTCGTCCCCTTGATTCAGATCATAAACCAACAGTAATAAATCTGCCTGTTCAATCTCTTTAATCGCACGACGAATCCCTTCCTGCTCAACAATATCACCTGTTTCACGTAAACCTGCGGTATCAGTTAAGGTGATGGGTAAACCATTTAAACTAATCTTTTCATGCAATACATCACGCGTGGTGCCTGCAATATCAGTCACAATGGCGCGATCATGTCCTGCCAAGGCATTAAGCAAACTGGATTTACCTGCATTGGGTTTACCTGCAATCACCACTTGTAAACCTTCACGCAACAACTGACCTTGACGTGCCGATTGTTGTACTGCCTGCACAGAATTTTGCACATCATCCAATAAAGCTAAAATTTTGCCATCGGCAAGGAAATCAATTTCTTCTTCGGGAAAATCTATCGCGGCTTCTACATGTAATCGTAGATGAATGAGTTTTTCTAAAACGGTATTAATTTTAGTAGAGAATACACCTTGCAAAGATCGAACGGCAGAGCGTGCTGCGGCTTGTGAGGTCGCGTCAATCAAATCGGCAATTGCTTCTGCTTGTACCAAATCCATTTTGCCATTTTCAAAGGCACGCATGGAAAATTCGCCCGCTTTGGCTGCCGTTGCACCTAAATCGAGTAACCGTGCCAACAAAGCATTTTGAATCACAGGCCCGCCATGACCTTGAATTTCCACCACATCTTCGCCGGTAAATGAATGTGGATTGGGGAAACATAACACAATGCCTTCATCCATCACCGATGCATCAGCATCATAAAATTGGCGAAAACCAGCCATGCGCGCAGCAGGTAGATTTTTCTGCGTAATTTGTGCTGCAATCGCATACGCTTTTGGTCCAGATAGGCGAATCACCCCTACACCTCCACGACCTAATGGCGTTGCAATCGCAGCAATGGTGGTTTGATGTTGCATGGTATTCACCTAAAAATCCAAATGACAGCCAAAGAAAAATCCGCCTAAGATTACCATCTTAAGCGGATTTATTCAGTATCAGTTCGAGATTAAGACACTGACTCAACCTTGTTGAGACGATCTTTTTCTACGCCCTTGTTAATAAACCATTGTTGCAAAATGGTAATGCTGTTGTTGACAATCCAGTACAGTACTAAGCCTGCTGGGAAGAACAACATGAAGACCGTAAACATGATCGGCATGATTTTAAAAACTTTCGCCTGCATTGGATCAGTCGGTTGTGGGTTGAGCATTTGCTGCACAAACATGGTTACACCCATGATCAACGGCAATATAAACCACGGATCCATCGCAGATAAATCTTGAATCCATCCCAACCACGGTGCATGACGAAGTTCAACCGATTCCATCAATACCCAATACAGAGCTAAGAATATCGGCATTTGCAGTAATAACGGCAAGCAACCCGACAATGGATTGACTTGTTCACGCTTATACAACGCCATCATTTCTTGCGAGAAACGCATGCGATCTTCGCCAAACTCTTCTTTCATGCGTTGCATTTCAGGCGCAATCACCCGCATTTTCGCCATTGAGCGATAACTTTTCGCTGAAAGCGGCCATAAAATCAGTTTCACCAAGACCGTCAATAGGATAATTGACCAGCCCCAGTTTCCAACTATGTTATGGAAGAATTGCAGACCAATGAACAGTAATTTTGCGATTGGCCATAACCAACCATAATCCACAGTTTGGTTTAAACCGACTGCTAAGTCTTTCAATTCAGATTGAATTTTCGGGCCTGCGTACAGTTTTGCATCTACTTCCATTGATGTGCCCGCAGGAACATTAATCACAGGAGAGGTGAAACCAATAATATTCATTTTATCCGTAGACTGGCGTGATTCCAGTTTTGCGGTATAAGGCTGACCATCAGCTTGAGTCAACTTTAAGTTTCCAGGAATCCAAGCGCTAACAAAATAATGCTGAACCATGGCAACCCAAGCACTTTTAGCTTCTAGGCTTAATTTTTCATCCGAGAAATTGGAGAATTTCAGCTTATTATAAGTCGCTTCTGGTGTACCCCAAGCCCCCCCAAGGAACGTGCCTAGAGTAAAGATGCCTTGAGAAGATTTACCCGGATCATCCGAATTATCACGCTTTAACTGGCCAAACATTTGACCTTGCCAGTTTTGCGCACTACGGTTAACAACTTGATGTTTAACCGTAATTGGATAATCACCCTGTTTGAACGTGAAGGTCTTGATCACTTCCACACCTTCAGGTGTTTTGAATACCAATGGCACTGTCAAAACTTGAGCAGTTTTTCCATCTTTAGACGCAATAGTTTTTGCATCCGCCAAGGTATATGTTGTTTTCTCAACATCATACATTGGGCGACCAGCACGACTGCTATCAGGGCCATTTAAACCAATTAAACCTGATTGTGCGACGTAGGTACGTTTCGCATCATTCTCAAGCATCACAAATGGTTGATCACCATTTTTGCTTTGATCGTGACTGAGTAATTCAATACGAACAATATCGCCGCCTTTCGGATTAATCCAAAGGTGATAAAGATCGGTTTGTACTGAAATTAATTGCTGACTCGCAGAACTACTTTCTGGAGCAGGTGATGCAGTCACATTTGCTTGAGGTACGTCTGATGCCGCGATTGCATTTTGTGCATTTGGCAAATCTGCAGATACGTCATGCGCAATGACAGCTGCCGCTTGTTGTTGCGGTGCTGTGACAGCATGACCATAATCTTTTTGCCAAGCCAAAATAAGCAAATATGCGGTAACAAAC
>JAVXBC010000115.1:0-8897 GCA_036660195.1 Acinetobacter sp. | reverse complement strand
TGAATCGCATCGGCATCCAGTAAGCGCAAATTGGTTAAACCTGCCATGCCTGCTTCATACACACATTGCGCGATACCTGGAATATGGACTTCAATACCGACATAGTTACGTTCAGGATTGGCTTTTGCCATCAACACCAACGAACGACCCATACCAAAACCAATTTCGACCGTTAGCGGACGTTCAGGATGATCAAACTGCTGACGGACATCCCCAACAGGATATTCCAAAATCAAAGCACGATAATCTGCCAATGCGGTGCGTTGTGACGTATTTAGCGGCGCGGAACGACGCATAAAGGTCACAATTTCACGGTGTTCTGGCAAATGGTCGAGTTCCGTAATTTGTGTTTCTAACTGATCGGTTGACATGATGATGGCGAGACAATTAAAGATTTGCCGTATTTTAAGTGTTCAGGTGGTCAAGTCAAATTTTTACGCAACTTTTTGTCATAGCAACGTCACTTAGACTCAGTAGCCTAGAGCCGAGAAAAATCCTGACTTAGAATCACTTGGTTTTAGGGTTACTAAGTGCGATAAAAATGAAAAATATATTTTTTTGCAAATCAACATCAAACAAAGCTTGAAAGTTTTGAAGAAGCCATCTAAAACATTAGTGTTAGCAAATAAGGATTAGATATGAAGTTGTATTATTCGCCAGGCGCATGTTCACTGGCCGCACATATTATTTTAAATGAAATTAATGTCGATTTTGATTTAGAACGTGTTGATCTAAAAACTCATAAAACAGCCAAAGGCGTTGATTATTACGAGATTAATCCTAAAGGATACGTTCCCGCTTTAGAGATTAACCCTGGTTTGATCTTGACTGAAAATGTCGCAATTCTGCCGTTCCTCGCGCAACATGACCCGAAACAAGATTTGATTCCACCATCGGGGATGGGGCGTGCCAAAGTCTTGGAGTGGTTGGGTTATTTAAATTCAGAATTGCATGATGCTTATGCGGTTTTCTTTGGTGGAAAATTAACCAATGATGAAAAAACCAAAGCCTATGCAGAAGTCGATCGTTTATTGAAATATATTGACCATGCAATTGCAGAGTCAGACTGTGATTATTTAGTAGATGATAACTTTGGCCCAGCAGATGCGTATTTATTTGTGCTGACCAATTGGTCGAACCATATTGAACATGATTTAACACCGTATCCGAACATTGTGGCTTTGCGTAATAAAGTTGCAGAGCGTCAGTCGGTACAAATCGCCATGCGTGATGAAGGTTTATTCGATTAATTTTCTCGACGCATAAAAAAACCTCTGTTCAACAGAGGTTTTTTTATATCTATGAGGGCTTATTAGTGTTGAGCGTCTTGCTTAACATTTGCAGCACCTTGTTCTACCGCACCAGCAACTTTGGCAGTCGCATCACGTGCAGCAGCTTCAGTTTTTGCAGCAGCTTCAGCAGTCGCGTTTGCAGTGTGATCTGCAGCAGCATCAATTTGATCCCCAGCTGTATCAACAGCAGTCGCAACATTTGCACTTGCTTGCTCAGTTGCATTTTGAACATCTGCACCTGCTTGTTGAGCAGCATTTTCTAAATGTTCACCTGTTGTTGCGCCTGTTTCCGGTGCTTTATCTTTATTACAGCCTACAAGAGCAACAGTAGCAGCGAGACCTAATGCAACAAGTAATTTATTCATTATCATATTTCCTTTTCTTCGTGGCATCCAACAAAATATGGATAGCAAAAATATAACCATAAACTTGAATAAGATAAAGATTAAAAATTGTTGAAAACTTGTAAAAACGCGCACTTAGATTTGAAAATGACAAGTTGTCGTTATTTAAGCATCATTTTTATTTTAAAATTTTCTCATAGATATTCAGATGCTTATGATGATTCGTTTTAAAAAATCATGTAATTAGATGGGCTTATCAAATTGTCCTTAAAACTAAATAAGGTTTAGATGATTTTTAGCTATTTTTGGCAATAAAAATTTGCATTGCTTGTCACTTGTTATATAACTGCAATCATTTCATGACATAACTAAGAGGCAACCGAAATGGCGTTACAGCGCGGGATTTATCAGCATTATAAAGGACAACTTTATCAAGTTTTTCATGTCGCTCGACATAGCGAAACTGAAGAAGAATTAGTTGTTTATCAATGTTTATATGGTGACTACTCGATGTGGGTGCGTCCTTTGGCAATGTTTAGTGAAACAGTTCAACTTGAAAACGGGCAAACGCTTCCACGTTTTAAGTTGATACAAGCAACTTAAAACGGATGCTTAGCGTTGGTTGAGTATTCAAAAGGGAAAGCCATGACCAACGCCGTATTTTTACAGCAGATTTCGCGTTTATATGATGAATTCAAACAGCATGATTCATGTCAAATAGATCGTTTAAGACGTTATCGTAATATAGAAGCTGAAGCAGCGAAATTTTTGGCAATGTTGCTCCGAGCTCAGCAGTCTAAACGTATTTTAGAAATTGGTACTTCCACAGGCTATTCAACATTGTGGCTGGCAGATGCCGCAAAAGTCGTCAATGGCAAAGTCATTACGCTTGAAATGAATGCTTTTCGCAGCGCACAAGCACAAAAATATGCCAAAGAATTTGAGCTGCAACATTTCATTGAGTTTTGGGTGGGCGATGCAGCAGATTATTTAAAACAAGAACATGCGCCGTTTGATCTGATTTTATTAGACGCAGAGCGGGGCAGTTACGTTAGTTATTGGGAAGATTTAAAGCGATTGCTCACATCTACAGGCAGTACATTAATTGTCGATAATGTGATTTCTCATGCGGCGGAAGTCAAACCTTTACTGGAGCTGATCAAACAAGATGAAAATTATATGAGCTGCATTTTAGCTGTAGGCGCAGGCTTATGTATGGTCGTGGTCAAATAGCATCAATATTTTGAAGTTTTAGGCGATAGTCTTGCGGGCTAAAGCTCATTTTTTTATGAAAGGCACGTGTAAAATTAGCAGGATTGGAATAGCCTAATTCATAAGCAATCTGTGTGATGCTAAAATTTGAATGCTCCAGTAAATCAATCGCACGCTCCATGGTAATCTTTTGCTTGAGTTGTTGAAACTCAACACCTTGCTGTTGTAAGTAGCGTTGTAAAGTTTTGGTGGAAATATTTAACACCTTAGCGCACTCAGTCAAACTTGGAATCTGATTGGCTTGTCGTAACATCATACTGACCCATTCCACAATTTCCCCTTGATGGTAAATCTGCTGAATTTGCTCCTGACAGCGTTGTTCCACCACTTTCAAACTATAGGCATCCGCCAAAGGCAAGGGCAGTGCCAGTTGATGCTGATCGAACACCACTCTCAGTCCAGTCATCCACGTATAATTAAAATGAAAACTGGCTTTCACCATTTGTAAATAGCGCGCGTGATAGACAGGTTCGGAAATACTCGTATACACCTGAAAACGTTCAATTTGCTGCCCTGCCAATTCCAACACACTGTGATAAAACGTCACTGCAATCGCTTCAATATGAAAATCCAGACAGGCTTTATTCATTTGAAAAATTGGTTCAAACAGTAATTCGACTTTTTTCTGCTCAGTGAGAAACTTAATCGACAGTTTAAAACTCGGCATAATCAATCTGAAATATTGTGCAATCAAGCGTAAGGCATGTTCGAGATTTGGACTGGTCATCAGCGCATAGCCGACCAAACTGTGCGAACTTAATTTGAGGTTTTTACCCAGTTCAAAAGCAAGGTCTTGGGTGTTGGGCAGGCTTAAACCCAATGCAATAAACTGCTCAATTTGTTGAATGGTCAGCAGTTCGGTTTGAGAAAGTTGATCTCTTAACGTCATTAGTATTTGATCATCATATTGATTTGAATGAATTAACATATCAATCAAACGCAAATAATAACGCGCAGGCACGACTGGTATTTGTTGTTTTTGCACAATAGATCGCCACTAAAGTCTTAAAATGATAATAGCAAGTCTTAAAATGATAATAAAGTTGGTTCTTCCAAGCACACAATGAATTTAAGCAAAACATAAAGTGTGTGATTGAGGAGTTCGATATGAATATGCAAACGCAACTAGATATAGCGCAAGCAACGCCGTTCAAAGATAAAAAACGCCATTTGTGGTTATTGGGTTTAGCTGTACCTGCAATTGGGATGAGTGGTTTGGCGGGCTATCAATTTGGGCCGAAAAAAACCAAAAAATTCTTTGCCTCGCTTGGGCCACTCTTTATTCATGGTGTGATTCCTACACTAGATAAATTGATCGGAGAAGATAAAGAAAATCCACCGATTGAGGCAATAGCCGATTTAGAAGCCGATCCCTACTATGCGCGCATCGTAAAACTGTATATTCCGCTGCAATACGCCGTGAATATTTATGGCACCTATCTCGCCAGTCGCAAAGACACACCACTTGCCGATCAAGTACTACTCGGAACTTTAGTCGGTTTAGTCAATGGTATTGCGATTAATACTGCTCACGAACTCAGCCATAAATCAGGCAAACTGGAACATTATTTATCACATTTGGCTTTAGCACCGTCTGGTTATAACCATTTCCGCATTGAACATCCGTATGGACATCATCGCCGTGTGGCAACGCCAGAAGATCCTGCATCCTCGCAATTTGGTGAAAGCTTTTGGCAGTTCTTACCTCGCACGGTGATTGGTAGTTTTAAGTCAGCAATTGAAATTGAGAAAAAACGTTTAGAACGTAAAAAACTGCCTTTTTTCTGCAAAGAAAATGAGCTAATTCATGGCTGGGCAATGTCGGCGGTATATCATGCTGCAATGTTTACGAAGTTTGGTGTCCGTTCAGTTCCATTTCAAATGACGCAAGCAGCGTATGCGATTACTTTGTTTGAATCGGTCAATTACATCGAACATTATGGTTTGAAGCGTCAAGAACAAGCTAACGGTCAATATGAGCGTACTTTGCCTGAACATAGTTGGAACAATAATAATGTCGTGACCAATTTATTTTTGTATCAATTACAACGCCATTCAGACCATCACGCCAACCCAGCTCGAAGTTTTCAGACTTTGCGTCATTTTGAAGATGCGCCGCAACTTCCCGCAGGTTATGGCGCGATGATTTTGCCTGCTTTTATTCCTGCGTGGTGGTCAAAACTGATGGATGATCGGGTGGTGGAGCATTACAAAGGGCAGTTAGACAAAATAAATGTTCACTCGACTGCAAAAGAAAAAATGTTGCAGAAATATGCAGTGAAAGGTGAAGTGGTTTAGTTCATATCAGAGATCACATGAAAATCAGCCGATTCATTCGGCTGATTTTAGATGATCGTGTTTCAGCCTCTTAATTATGAGGTTTATTTCTCAAGTGGTGTATGGAAACAAAATTGAATTATTGCTTTGTTTTTACGACAAAACTTTTTACGATTTTAATTGCACTTTTTTGAATCTGTTGCCAATCCTTTAAATGAACTCTTTGAAATGTTGCACGAGCGCTAACTCCTTTCATATAAGGTTGCATTGAAAATTCCTGACTACACCTGCGCGCTAAAGGGGTATTCGTAGTTGAACATGTAATTAATGTTAATACCTTTCCACTTTTATCTTTCTGCACATACCAATCATCTATATAATATATACTCTTATTCCCATTGTTTTTTCTTAACCGATTATTTCTCTCTACCCAACTAGAATGAGGGATATATTTTTCCAAACCATACTCAATTTCATTGGTAGAAATATAAGCACGATAATATTCATATTCTTTTAAATAATTTTTAAGCTCAGTTGAGTATTTAAACCTTCTTGCAGGAAAATCAGGATCAGGATTTTCCCCATCAACACCAACATCAACCCACTGATTATCAGGTAAAAAATGTTCAGCTTTATAAGCATTATAGGCTTTCTGCGGTGCTTTATAATAATAAATTAGAAACAATTCATCTGGATATCTAAAATTGAATCCAAAAGAGACTATTTTTGAACTATAATTATGCTTCGTATTTTTTTTATCCTTACTAAAAAAGCGGTAGTCTTCATATTCAAGATACTCAACTCCTTCCCCCAAATTCACGGGTTTTCCGCCCAAACTCCCTACTCGATAGGGCAAACCATAAGGTTGTAGTGGTGGTTTAAATTCAGATTTACTTTTTTCATTTTTTATTAAAAATGAAATATAATAGAAAGCCCCAACGGTGATAATTAAAATAAATACAATGTAGTCTCTTATCATAAATTTAATCCAATATCATTGGTTTCAAAACTATTCTCTGTTATGCGTTGAAATGTCAGGTTGTTAGATTATATTAATAATAATTTTTTAGGAAGCTTAAGTGAATTAGGTTTTAATATTTTGTGTAAATCAAAACACAACTTATGATCTCAATCATTGTCGTGAAATATTATTTTTCGCAAAGGCTAATTTCATCAATAAAAAAATCAGCCTTAATAAGGCTGATTTTCGATGAGAAAGTTAAATCTAAAAACTTAGATTTTACCAACTAAGTCGATTGAAGGAGCAATTGTCGCTTCGCCTTCTTTCCATTTTGCAGGGCAAACTTCACCTGGGTGATTTGCAACAAACTGCGCTGCTTTCAATTTACGTAAAGTTTCTGATACATCACGAGCAATTGCATTGTCATGAATTTCAAGCGTTTTAATTACGCCTTCAGGGTTAATGATGAACGTACCACGAAGTGCAAGACCCGCTTCTGCGATATGCACGTCAAACGCATTGGTCAATTGGTGTGTTGGATCGCCAACCAATGGGAACTGAGCTTTACCAACAGCAGGTGAAGTTTCGTGCCATACTTTATGCGAGAAGTGCGTATCAGTCGTTACGATATAAACTTCAGCACCCGCTTTTTGGAATTCTGCATAGTTATCAGCAGCATCTTCAACTTCAGTAGGACAGTTAAACGTAAATGCAGCAGGCATGAAAATAAGAACAGACCATTTGCCTTTAAGATCAGCTTCAGTCACTTGAATGAATTCGCCGTTACGGAACGCATCTGCTTTAAATGGTTTAACTTCAGTATTAATTAAGCTCATCATTGTCTCCATGATTAAGGTGTTATTGAGAGGCGATAGCCTGTCTTGATTACGAGGTTAAGCATAAATAATTTTGCATTATTGGGGAAATAGTATTTTTACATGACTAAAATCGGAAAATTAAATAGTAAATGATTTTCACCCAACACGATTTTCTCTATTTGACCGTATGGCGATGAAGCCATCATGACAAAAAAGCGAAACATGCATTCGGCTAACACCATGACGCTTAGATCATTACAATTCAAGAGGAATATTGAAAAGGCAGAACAAACAGCTAAAAAATCAAAAGATATGCTGAGATTTTATCCACCTTTATTCAAGGTAAATACTTAATTGACTGATATTGAGATCAATCTTTTGATCTAAATCTATACTTTCGACGCGTCGAGTTTTATATTGGCGGTGGAATATTCGATATTACTGATTTGTGACATTCATTTTCTGATCTTATGTTTAGAAAGAATGCTAAAAAGTAATAACATTACTGATTGAACGAGCAGTTGTAGCTGTCCTACAGCCAACTTAAAGTTATATGCGGGAGACTGTTTCTTGCATCTAAAGAGAATTTTATAGAAAAAATGACTGATCAATTAAGAACAAAATTTGAAAATTTAGAACTGAATGCAGGTCTAGGCAAAATCAGTGCGTTTATTTCCATGTCTTTAGCGCTGTTATGCCTATTTGGGGCACTGTGCTTTTTATTTCCCTCGGTGCTAACCATGCCCGAGCTACGTCCGATTTATGCAAAGCATTACGATGCGTTCTATTTCAGTTTGATGGCAGGCATTGTGATTAGTGTGGGTTTTGGGGCATTTAGCGCGATCGTCCGTCAAAATCGCTATGGTTTTTATGGTTTGTGTTTTGCCTTAGTCGCCGCTGTGTTGGGTTGTGGCGTGATCAAAGCCCCGATATTGCCGAATATTCCATTTTATGCAGGCATTGATTATTTCGTATTAACCTTGGTGATTCTTGCGTTTGTTTTTATTCCGCTGGAAGGCTTTTTCGCTAAAAATCCTGAACAAAAAATTCTCAGAGTAGGCTGGGTGACAGATATGAAATATTTCATGTTTAGTCATATGGGCATTCAGCTGTTTACCTTTTTAACAGTGATGCCGATTCAATATTGGATTACCCATCTGCCGAATAATCCAATTGTTCCAATCATTCAATCACAACCGATTTGGTTACAATTGATCGAATTGTTGATTGTGGTGGATTTCACGACCTATTGGCTGCATCGTGCTATGCATGAAGTGGATTTTTTTTGGCGTTTTCATGCGATTCATCATTCTTCTGAGCACATGGATTGGCTCGCTTCATCACGATTGCATATCGTTGAAGTGTTAATGACGCGCTTTATTGCCACGCTGCCTATTTTCCTTTTGGGTTTTCATACCTCTGCGGTATTTGCTTATTTAGTATTTATTTCATTCCACGCGATTTTTATCCATTCAAATGTACGTTTTCGTTTTCCTTATTTACGTTGGTTGATTGCCACGCCTGAGTTTCATCATTGGCATCATTCTTCGGAAAAACCAGCCATCGACAAAAATTACGCAGCATTTATTCCATTTTATGATGTGCTATTTAAAACGGTTTATATGCCAAATCATTTGGCGAGTGTCTATGGAACGGTGGGTTATAAAATCCCGAATAGTTTTGTGAAACAATTTACATGGCCATTTAAGAAATACGTAAAACGATTTTTAAAGCGTTTTGATCAGTCGCCTAAAGCATAAATTTAAGATTTAGACCCACATCAATACCCTAAGAGATTGATGTGAGTGCTTTGCATCGCATAGCTTTAAGGCGTAAAATGGCGGACTTATTTTATTTTTAGGAAAGCGGTTCGGTGCTGAGTCATTTAAATGTAGATCAATGGGTTATGGCACGTGACCGTCACCGTTTAAAT
>JAVXBC010000114.1:0-9008 GCA_036660195.1 Acinetobacter sp. | reverse complement strand
CGAAAGATACCCAGCTACTTTGACCATACAAAGCATGGTCTGAACCTTTTGCAAGAATTGTTCTTTGTTGATGCTCTACTCTAGCCTGACCATATAGCTCAAAATTTACTCCAATATGGCTTAACACTCGATATCTAAACCAAGTCGTATGACTGCCAATTTTAAGCGAATCGATACCAAGCACATTGATAAAGCGTATTTTATTGCTTATTACAGTGTTGCCGAATGAATTTGAATTAAATCCATTGGCGTAAAGTTCAGGAGGTTTGCTAAGTGCGGCTATTCCGAATCTTAGAAGATCAAAACCACTTGGCAACAAATAACGGATTCTAAAGCCAACTCCAACGTTCAAACCAGCGAAAGAGTTAAAACCAGTCGGATGTAATGATGGGGTCTTGTTCCGAACATTGCTTAAACCAAAGTTAGAACTATCAAACCCAGCAATTTCAAATTTTCTAAGATTACTTTCTACACTCGCCCATACACTTAATTTCTGGGCATTAAATCCTGTTGTATATACATACTTATTCTTATTTCTTAATAAGATGTCACCAAATACACCACCACCGATGCCCTTGTCAGCTAAATAAATTTTCTGAGTTGGGTCATATATTTTTGGATAACCGGACTGTAGAGAATCAAAACCTGCAGGTTGATAAGATCGTGGATTGTGTGAAACCCATGCCTGACCATATTGTGTGGCCACTATACCTAATGGACTAGGATTGCGTCGTACAATCGGCGATCCAATCAATGTCGCTACGAAACTATTAGGTCGAAGGATTCGCGGAGATACGTTTACACTACCCATGCCAAAAGCATTGAATGCCACTGGCCGTAAAGTTTGAGGTCCTTTCGGGTCCTTAACGACAGTAGGACCAAAGAGTGCTGCTTGCAATCCGGTAGGCTGAACGTATTTAACGCCACCTATAACAAAAGTCTGACCTGCAACATAAGAGTGCAAACCGTAATAAGTTAAATTAACGATTTGTTTTAAATTAAATATCCGGGTGGTACCAGAACTATAAGTACCTAAGCCTGATACCGAAACAATACGCGCATTGTTTCTTATGTTCTGCCCACCATAGGCAAATGAATCAAAGCCTGCCGGATAGATGGTGACAGTCGCTGACCTTATATTTGGTTCTCCAAATTGGAGCGAATCAGAACCAATAGACGTGACATATTGACGATTATCTGCAGCAGCACCGAAGTTAAAAACGACGTTGTGAGAATCGGGCGCGGTATAGGTATCACCTTCAAAATTAAAGATGACATTATGTGAATCAGGTGGTGTGTACTTTGTCATACATCACCTTTACTTTGGAATCAGGTCGTCAAAAATCAAAGCGTTATAATCTGTTTTAGGGTGATATGCCACCGCATAAAAACGAAATAAACCTAGGTGATCAAATTTAAAAAAACCATTACTATCTGTTGCTTCATCAGCAATTATTCGACCTGATGCCTTATCGTGAAGTCGAACCCTGCATGGGATAGCGATACTTTCCTCTTTCACCTGCCCTTTGATGGATAAGCTTTTTTCAGAACTAATTAAAAGATCACTGTTTGCGTTAATCCCAGGTATCACGTGCATATTTAATTTCATTAAATATCCCCAATCTTAACCACAACTTGACCAGGGTTGCTTGTAGACATAGCAATATTTATAGCCATGTAAGCAACATTTTCACGCTCGATAATTTGGAGGTGAGTATATGGTCTGTTTTGATAAAGCCAATAAAAACCGTTCATCTCACCACGTAGTACAGTTTCATTTACGAATATTGGTACGAATGGTGCAACATTAGCAAGGTTGTATGCACCTATATAGTTTTGATAACCGGAATACATTGTGGTGATGTTAACGGTCATTGATACCATAGTAGCCTGAACATACTGTGCAGTCTGAGCGTAATTTCGCAAAACTGTCAGTTTAGTTGTGGTTGAATTTGTACCTAAAGGTACAGAATCGGCATGAAAAACACCCGTTGCTGCTGTTTGAGCTGCAGTTGTAAGTGTAGACGATAAAAAGGTATTTGATGTGTCAGCATTTAAAAGTGTCTTGAAACTACCAAAACCATAAGGGATTAAGTTAGTGTTACTCGCAATTAAAGAAACGAATACGTAGAAATAGTCACCATTACCCACCAAAATCCAATTTCGATTACCCGCAGGTACCGCACTGCTCTCTGGGAAATAGTTCTCACTTTGACCTGCATAATACCATTTGGACCAACCGTTGACAGCTGAGGTTCCACTACCAGTACCCACCCAGTTTTGATTCGGGGTACTGCTATTGTATGGAGCTTGCACCCCAAGCATGGTGTTAATATCAGTCATATCCTCAACGATACCAACCTTCGCATATTTCGCATAAGTCGCTGTATATGCCGGGTCAAGTTCATCCACTACACGTAGATATGGACGTGATGCAAGCAAAGTATTTGAAGATCGGTATGCAGCTTTACCACCACCACTACCATTGATACTACTGAAAGGTTTTTCCCAATCGAGTGCTGACAATTTTGCGGAGATGGCTCCCGTTGCAGGTGATACTGACGGTGCAACGTTTAACTGGAAGGTAATTGTGGTAGCGTTTGGTACAGAAAGTACTCGCGATTCAATGTTGTACTCAGCCTGGTCAGCACCGGTTAAAGTAATGACCTGGTGTTTCATCAAATTGTGAGCAGCACTAAATACCGCCGTTACCGTGGTACCTGATGCGGTTAAAGAGTTAATGGCACCAATAGTTATGCCATTGACTAGACAAGCATCCAAAACATTTATCATTGATCCATAAGCGTTTTGGAGTTGGGGCATATTGTTGTTGGTATTGGTAAAAAACTTAATAGCACTGCTCACAATTACTCACCTATTTATCTAATAAATTGCCGTAAACATCTTCATTCTTCCAATATCCTTTTTGGTCATGCCATTTTACGAACTCATCAAAAAAGTTTTGTTCTCCATAAGAGCGAATGCGATCCTGTACACAACCCATAATCCATTCCATGACATTACCAACATGACCATATTGGCGGCCTGCAACCTCTACTGCATACATTTGAAACTTCGGTAGATGAATCAAAATATGCCAGTCAATTTTTTTAATATCACTGGCATATAAATCAGCTTTAAAACCTGCGACACCTACGGATTGTGTAGGTGGTTTAACCGAATCATTCATCTACTTCATCCTCAGTTGGCAGGATAAAAATTTTATTTTCACGGTTATCCCACGTAATAATGATGTCTCCCCCATTTGGAGATATTGGAAAACTAAAAGCTGAGGCAATAAATGCAATCAATATTCCTTTTTGCTCTTGATAGATCAAAATGCCTGTGATTTTGCTACTCCCACAAACATTATGGAAACAAACATCCCATGCATCAAAAACATTATTTTTAAATGATTTTTTATCTAATTTAACAGGAGCACATTGAATAAATTCAGGTGGAATTTCAGAAATCAATTTCTGATTTTTTAATGGCTTAAATCCATCTGTTATAAGAACAACATTAATTTCATCATCTAATAAGTTTAGTTCTTGAGTTTTCACCAAACTTTTCACTTGGCTAAAAAGAAAATTCATCTAACTGTCCTCTTTTACAGTTAGGTGTAGAGAATTTTCTCTACACCTTAAAGATTTTGTTTGTACCGTTGTCCCACGTGACGATTATGTCACCACCGTTCGGTGTAATTGGCAAGCCTGTCGCAGTGTCAATATATGCAATCAATGGACTTGTGCTTTCTGTGCCTGTATCCGTATAAATCACAATTGCTTCAATAGATGCACCAGTAACCGAAGGGAAAGTTACATCCGCACCATCCGCTGCACCGCCTGTAGTCGCCTTTGCAGCTAGTGTTACTGGCCCTGCAATACGCGCTGACGTTGGAATATCAGACAGATATTGGTGAACCGATGTTTGTGGTGTATATGCACCTGTATCAACTAAGATGACTTTAATGGTGTCGGTCATCCAATTAAGTTGGGCTTCTAAAAAACGTTGTCGCGCAAAGTCATAAAGCGTGTTTGCCATGTGCTTGATTCTCCGTATCTGAATCGGAAGCACTCTTGCGCATGAGATTAATTTTGATTTTTTGGTCTGCTTCAATAGAAAGACGAGCCAAACGTCCAGATTTTTCTAGTAACTGAACTTTTGTCTCGCCTATATGTAGCGTATCGCCAATTTTTATATCTAGGGTGAGTTTGCCCATTTTGTGCATCTTCATAACAACATGGGCTAAGTATGAGTTGGAATATTTAAATGTTCACGCCTTACAGGGGTATGATTTAAGGCCAAAAAGGTTGCACTGCATGTGGCACATCCTCACGTGTCATACGACGCAAATCACTATCAGGACGTGGGCCAAAGTAATCTGTAAATTCCTGTTCTGCTAAAGCTGAACGATTAGGATCGAAAAACTCTGAATCAGGCACACTGAACGCTTTGTGTAAGACCCATTGAATTAAATGGACATGGTGTATCTGATTGATCTCTGGCTTATCCGCATCATTTTGCATTGCTGACAATGGCACACGATAACCTTCTAATTGCAACTCACCACCTACATCAGGGGTAGGCACCAATCGCACACTTGTATCATCTTGAACAATGAATCGTGGAAAACCACTCAAGGCTTTCCAGTTTTCATCATAAGTTCGGTCTAAACTTTCAGGCGACATAAGCGCCAAATATGCACCATACGACCCATCGGCAGGCTCAAACCACACTCGACTTAATTCATACAACGATTCATGTAGTTGATAACGAGACGAACCAGTCAATACGGCAATCTTACAAACATTATTGTTTTGGGATTCATGCAATAAACGACCACGTATACACGCTTCATTTACAGCATCATTCAGCCAATTGATTACAGCATCATCTTCAATAAAATAAGGTTGAACATTATCATTGGCTTCAACACGAAAGCGGTTAATCAATTGGCTAAGTTGCATTACACCACCCCGAATCGCTTGATCATTTCAACAACCTGACCTTGCAATGTTTTTACGCTATTACTGACTTTCAGGTTTTGATCGTATTTACTTTTTGCATACTGGATTAGGCTTTGTTTATCTGTAATACGGCTTATTGTTTCAATTTCATCTAAAACAATGGCTTCTTGCTGATCTTCTTTGTCATGTTGCTTTTTTGCAGCATCCAAAATTTCGGAAGTATCATCGTTTTGATGACTTGCATCACCATCTACAGCTTGCCCATGACGCTGAAACTCAGGGTGTTTAAGCAGACTGCCTGCAAGATTGCTCGGTACAGTTCGTACTTGTCCACGTGCAAACACTAAATTTGAACCGTACAGACGATCTACATATTGGTCCTTTCGACCAACGTATTGAATTGCAATCCCTGCTGAGCCAAGCATTGTTGGTTTTGTAGCTGCTGTAGCTACTGACGCTACCAATTCTGATTGAACTTTAGCGCGTAAATTTTTCACTTCATCTGACAATGCCAAGTAATCTTCAGGATCAGGCAAGTCTTTAACCAAATGTACGGTTGCACGAAATAAGTAATCTTTGGCTTTCTGCTCAATCGGTAATTCATCATAAGGCAAAAAACATGGATGCTCTTTTTTCTCCATGTCTTTCACTTCGCCATAGGTCCACCCTTCCGCTTCTTTTTGTGCATACCACGATTCATGTGATTGCTCAGGTGTTGCATCAGGGTTTGCAAGATGCATTTCCACGCCAGCGATAGCACTTTGTTTTTGCCAGTCTGGTGCATCATCCCAAGTAGGCTGACTCTCATCACCTAAAGATTGACAGTACGCTGCGTTAATCACATGACACATCATGGCTATTGCAATTGTTTTCATATCAGTATCCCTTTTTAAAATCTTAAAAAAAGGCGATGCAAGCCAATAACACTCACATCGCCAAAGCTCGACTGAATTAGCGAGGGCCTGTCAATTCACCACTGACAATAACCTTAATGTCACTTGCCTTAGCATTCGCAGCTACACCAGTGGTTAAAATCAATCGTGCAGGCTTGGGCAAAGTTACCAATTTACCTGTATTAGCGCGTAATCGACCTGCTGTCGCCATATCACCAGCATTGATAAAATACGCTGCATCCTGTGGTACTTCTGTACTATCAGTATCAACATATTTAAAGCCAAGCGAACCTGTAACGGTGGCTGTCATACCTGTTTTAATCAGGATTTGAGCATCATCTAGTCGCATACCTTCTGGTAGCTCACCTAAATCAATTACATCACCACTTGCCACAGCAGCCGTAGAATCCGAATCAATTACCGCACCTGTCGCATTGGTTTTCAACAAGTACACCAAAGTTGAAACATTGCCATACGGTGTAAATCCACCAAATTGACGGTCACGAGCCGTCTTACGTTTAATCGTTGCCATAACTGCAAACTCCAATTGTTTATATTTGAGTGAATGCCATCATTGCTAAGGGCATCTTATTGACACTTACAAGCCACGACCAAAGATAGGAACGGCTGTATCCACAACGGTTACACCATAGTCCGTAAACTCTTGACGATCCCCAGTGTTCACATCAAAGCGGATTTTCGACACACCACGAATTGCACCAATCAGCAACTCCCACTTGTCGCGATGATCCAAGTCTTTTTCAGACCAGAAAAATGGTGCGCCAGAATGTTCCGATGATGCCATTGCTTCAGCAATCGCTTGGCCACCCAAAATGATTGAACGGTCAACTGCAAATTTTTCACCAAAGCTTGCAGGTACAGTTGCGCTTGACTCCGTTTCTGAATCATAAGCAGCACAATATTTCATTGTGTCACCAGCATAGAAACGAATTGGACGCGGCATTTTGCGGATGATGAAGTTATTCCAAATACCAACATCACCTGTAAACAACGGATGCTGTTTCGCTTGGCTTGCACGGGCAAATGCTGCCGATTGGAACGAACGGAAACCTGGTTGAGCCGCAAACTTGTTGTACTGGTCAGGCGACACTAGCCACACTCGCAATGGCGAATCCTCAGCATTTGCATCACCCTCAAATTTACAAATTGGCGGTGGCAGTGCAATGGTATCAAGTACAGACTTCATCGAATCAACAGTATCCATCGTAAATAGATCGCTTGTTTCAATCTCGATTTCATTTGCATTCTGCTTAAACAATTGCACACCCGAACCATCAACAATAAAGTGACGGTTTTTAGTCGGTGCTTTCACACGATTGACCATGATTTCCTTGAAATCTTTGTGGTCATCGGTTGGAATCGCCCATTCAATGTTGTTATGAAAACCACGCGCACCAGCCATGTGGACCAATAGCGATTGATCGCAATAACGATCCATTAAGCTTTGAGCAACAGGACGACCAAGCTTGCGTAAATCCGCAGGGCTACGAATCTGTGACATTACATTGCCCAGATCAACTGGGAAACGTGCTTGATTCACACGTAAGCGATCTTCATTCAAAGACATTCCCGTTCCACGACCTTCGGCATGAGCGCTACCCATAATTGGATAAGCACCTACAGGATTCAGTAAATGAAAAGTTACTTCATCACCACGCCCTTTCCCCAAGTCCTGAACACGAACAATAGGCATGTGTTGGGTAGTTTGTTTTCGCAATGTCGCATCAGCACCAGCTTCGCCTTTAGGCATCTTCCCAGCCAAAAGGTTTAAGGTGCTGTTACGTTGCATGTGTGTAGCGAACAAGCCAACGGCCTGTGTCACCATATTTGTTTTTTCACCGTAAGCGGCATTGGTTTTATTCGTCATGTCGACTCTCCACAAATTAAATTACACACGACGATTCAGATATTGTTCCCGTTGCTCTGGTGTCCAGTCCGACATTTCCTCAATCATTTGAGCTGGTGTCATATTAGCGACACGCTCATCACGAGAAACACCAGCAGGCGACCCAGTAGGGAAATCTGAAAGGCTATGTGGTACTTGTGTTTGAGCTTGTCTTACAGCTTGTTGCGCTGCTGCTCTCACTGTGTCTACAGTTTGTGCAGCTTGAGGTAATTGATTAGCAGACTTGTACTGCCCCAAAAGTTCAACTACATCTTTCGATGAACCTTGTTCAAGTACATTTTGATAAGCGTTTTTCACAAAACTTGGTTGAGCATTCATCCAATCGCTAAATTCTTTTGATTCAACAATAGATTCAGCGTCGGGATGAGCCGTAAAGATTTCGGTAAAGTGTGCCTGTTCAGCACTAACTGCCTGTTGCTGTTGCAGTGGTGCTAAAACGTCTTTTAAACGCTGATCCACCATTGCCGCCACACGCATGTCTACAACTTTCTGAATACCTGCTGCTAAAGCTTCCTCACTAAAATCACCAAAAATCTCAGGATCAATCCCCTGATCAATGGCTTGTTGTGCGATAGCAGCCTGACTATCTTGAGTTGTTGGTGCTTGACCGTTATCAATACGTTGTTGTGCATTAGCTTGAAGCTGTGCAAGTTGAACCTGTGCATCTTCAAACTTTTGCTTCCATTCCTGTTCGCCCTTGCGTGCATCTGCAAGTCGTTCAAAAGGAATGGTGTGCTTACCATCTTTTGCAATTACCACAGCATTTTCAGCATTTAATTGACTTTCATCAAATTGCTTCGCTGTTTGTGCTTCTGCATTGGGTGTATTAGCTCTGTCCTGTGCTTGGGTAGTTTCTGGCGTACTACCATTTTCCGCATTTGCGGTATCGCCATGTAGCTCTTGATCTATCAATTGAGCTGCAAGTTCAGGTGTGAGTTTTCCACCGTTGTTTTCAATTATCTCGTTTTGTTGCTCTGTAATTTCCATGTCTGTCCTATCACTTATCGCTGTGACCGCTAAGGCGAATGGCTAGAGTTACTAGCGTTTAGCTGTTGATTGCTCAACATGAGACAAGTGTCTAGGATTTATATATGATGTCGTTAGCCTTACAGGGGGGGTAGGATTAATGGCAGAATATTGTGCTCAATGCGCCAAGCAATATGGAATGGAAATCATGTCGATAAAACATAGAAATATCGACATATAGTGCATAACGTG
>JAVXBC010000113.1:0-9103 GCA_036660195.1 Acinetobacter sp. | reverse complement strand
TATGAGGCAGCAAACCTGATTCGCCTAGATACAACGCTTCGACATGACGACTGGCAGGCAACATTGAAATGACGATTTCAGCACTGCTCACCGCATCTTTCGCAGAAGCGGCAACACTTGCGCCTGCATCAGCCAAAGTCTTTATCGCAGCGGGCGATAAATCAAATACCGTGACGTTGTGTCCTGCTTTCAGCAGGTTTTGCGCCATTGGGCCGCCCATGTTACCTAAGCCGATGAAAGCGATCTGACCCATATTCTTCTTCCTAATATTTCACTGCTTTTTAAATAATCGTATGAATGATTAATGCTTTTTACCGAGATCAGCCAGCGGATGTGCTGCATCTGACCAAGGATTGGCAATAAAACCATTGATCCACTGCGCAGTGATTTCGCCATGCGTCGCAGGCTGCCATTGCGGTTTTAAATCCTTATCAATGAGCAGCGCACGAATGCCTTCCGCAAAATCTGGTCGGGCAGCACAGTGCAACGCAGCCAAATACTCCATGCGGAACACATCGGCGAGCGACATATTTTCAGCATGATTTAACAGTAAATTAGCTAAATGAGCAGAACTCGGCGAGCCTGCTTTCAGCGTGGCAACAGCCTTCTTCAACCATGCTTCTTCAGGTTCAAGCGAGACAATCGCATGAACAACTTCGTTTAGAGTATCTTGACCACACAGCACATTGATCGCGTCAAAGTGAACCTGTAGAGGTGCTTGAGCGCTTTCCAATGCCATTTCAGCCCCCCGTAAAACGGTATCCAATAAGTAGCTATTTTTCTCTTGCGACTTACTCCAAGGCTGCTGCAAAAGCTTTTCCAATACAGCTGCTTTATCGACCTGCGCAATGGCATAGTCAGCTAACTTTACAAATTTTGCATCGGCTGCGTTAATCATTGCACCTGTCAGCGCAAGGAATAATCCAAGTTTTCCTGGCATACGATTGAGGAAATAACTACCGCCAACATCTGGGAATAATCCAATGCCGATTTCAGGCATGGCCAAACGTGATTTTTCTGTGACCACACGATGACTCGCTCCCGCCATCAAACCAATGCCGCCGCCCATGACAATGCCATGTCCCCAGCACAAAATCGGTTTTGGATAGGTGTGAATGAAATAATCAAGGCGATATTCTCGATCAAAGAAATCACGCGCATATGGGTTTGCACGAACATCATCTTTCTCGGCAGAAGCATGATGCGTTAGCATGGATTGATACAGATTTTGTAAGTCACCACCCGCACAAAAGGCTTTGTCGCCAGCCGCTTGCAGAATCACAATGGCAATATTCTCATCTGTTGACCAAGTTTCAAGTTGCGCCATCATCAAATCGATCATTTCTAATGACAACGCGTTCAAGGTCTTTTCCGCATTCAGAGTCATCAAGCCAATTTGATAACCATTTTTTGCAGTAATTATTTCAAATAATACTGGTTTTACTACATTATTTACTGTGTCATCCATTACCTAGCTCCTTCACCGAATGCCCTCAGGGGCTGCGCCGTTCAGCATCTGGCGTGAAATAATCACGCGCATGATTTCATTCGTCCCTTCTAAAATCTGATGCACGCGAACATCGCGTAGATAGCGTTCCAGAGGATATTCACGAATGTAACCATTACCACCATGCAATTGCAAAGCATCATTGCATACCTGAAAACCAACATCAGTGGCAAAACGTTTCGCCATTGCGCAATAAACGCTCATATCTGGTGCTTTTTGATCGAGCTTAGTGGCTGCCAAACGCACCATTTGTCGCGCTGCAACCAACTCCGTCACCATATCGGCAAGCTTGAATTGTAATGCTTGAAAGTCCGCCAGCTTAGTTTTGAACTGTTGGCGTTCACCCATGTACGTGCGTGCCGCATCCAGCGCTGCTTGCGCCGCACCCATTGAACAGGTGGCGATATTAATCCGCCCACCATCAATACCTCGCATGGCAATTTTAAAGCCTTCGCCTTCCTCACCCAGCAAATGATCCGCAGGAATCATCACATTATCAAAGCTAATCGTCCGCGTTGGCTGACTGTTCCAACCCATTTTCTGTTCTTTTCGACCATAGCTAATGCCTGCCGCATCCGCAGGCACTGCAAACGCAGAAATGCCGCGCGCGCCTTCACCACCAGTACGCGCCATGACCACCAGTAAATCCGTTGAACCTGCACCCGAAATGAAGGCTTTTGCGCCATTCAATCGATATTGACCATCGACCAATTCCGCACGGGTTTTCAGAGAAGCGGCGTCCGAACCAGCATTGGGTTCAGTTAGGCAATAGGATGCCAATTTCTGACCACTCGCCAGCAATGAACCCCACTGAGCACGGACATTAGGTGTTGCCCAGCTTGCCAGCATCCAGCTCGCCATATTATGAATGGTGATATAGGCCGCCGTTGACGGACAGGCATAGGCCAATTCCTCAAACACAATTGACGCATCCAGACGCGACAAGCCCATGCCGCCAACATCTTCAGGAATGTACATTCCGCAGAAGCCCAATTCCCCTGCTTTCTTAATCACATCAATAGGGAAAATGCTCTCTGCATCCCACTCAGCCGCATGCGGCGCCATTTCAGCCTTAGCAAAATTACGCGCCGCTTGTTGAAACGCGCGCTGATCTTCTGATAAATCAAAATTCATGGTTCGACCCTAAATTGCGTTTAACGTCAAAAGAAAATCCCTCCTATGAGAAGCGCCGCTTCGCAAGACGAAGTGCCTTTCAAAAAGGGAGGAACTGCTCCCTCCTTAGAAAAAGGTGAAAAGCACTGCTTCGCAAGGGGGAGGATTTGCTCTCGATCTTAAAAATCCTGTTACTTCAAAGAAATCGTCGTATTCACGCCACCCACGACCGTATCATCATCAAACCAACGCGCAGTAATGGTTTTGGTTTGGGTATAGAACATGATCGCTTGTTTGCCGTAAGGCCCCAAATCACCCAATTTCGACGCACGTGAACCGCTGAAAGAAAACAATGGCACAGGTACTGGAATTGGCACGTTAATACCAATCTGACCAACATCAATTTCTTCTTGGAACTTACGCGCTGCCGCACCCGATTGAGTGAAAATCGCCGTGCCATTACCATTTGGATTGTGATTAATGAACTCAATTGCCTCATCCAAAGAATCAGCAGAAACAATACACAGCACGGGGCCAAATACTTCTTGATCGTAAATCTTCATACCTGATGTCACGCCCGAGAAAATCGTTGGGCCGACAAAGTTACCGTTCTCATAACCTTGAACCTTTGGATTACGACCATCCAATTCCAGCTTCGCACCGCTTTCAATGCCACTGGCAATAAACCCTTCCACGCGTTCACGCGCAGCACAAGAAATCACTGGGCCAATATCCGTACCTGATTCAGCGCCGCCACTGATTTTCAGTGTTTTTGCTTTGGCAACGATTTCAGGAATCCACTCGTTTGCTTTGCCAACTAACACGACAACTGACAGCGCCATACACCGTTGTCCAGCCGCACCAAACGCTGCGCCAGCAAGGTTATTCAAAGTTTGTTCTTTATTGGCATCTGGCAACACAATCGCGTGGTTCTTTGCACCCATCATACATTGCACGCGTTTGCCAGCCAGCGTTGCGCGGTTATACACGTGCGTACCAACCTTGGTCGAACCCACGAAAGAAACTGCTTTAATATCAGCATGATCGCAAATTGCATTCACTGCATTTTCGCCGCCATGAATTACGTTCAACACGCCAGCAGGAATCCCAGCTTCCAGTGCTAACTCCACCAAGCGCATCGTCACCATTGGATCTTGTTCAGATGGCTTGAGTACGAACGTATTACCGCAAGCAATCGCCATCGGGAACATCCAAAGCGGAATCATCGCTGGAAAGTTGAATGGTGTAATCCCCGCACACACACCCAACCCTTGCTGAATGGTATAAGTGTCCACACCATTGGCAACGTTATTCGCCAACTCACCCATTTGCAGATTGCCAATGTTTGCTGCGTGCTCAACCACTTCCAAACCACGGAATACATCGCCCTCTGCATCAGCAAGCGTCTTACCTTGTTCAGCAGTCAGAATCGCCGCCAACTCTTTCATGTTTTCACGAATCAGCTGTTGGTATTTCAGGAAAATACGTGCACGCGTACCAATCGGGGTAAAACGCCACGTTTTAAACGCTTCTTTTGCAGAGGCAACCGCCGCATTGATTTCTTCATCGGTAGCAAACGGCACACGCGCCAACACTTGCTGCGTCGCTGGATTCACCACATCGCGCCATACGGTTGTTTTCGACTCAACAAATTGACCATTGATGAGGAGTTTGACGGTTGGGATTGGAGTCGTCATAGTAAATTTCCTTAGATCTTCAAGTAGCTGAGTTGAATAATCTGTTTTTATCGAGTTAAGTCGGCGCCTTTCATGCAAATCATGGTACGGCGCATAGGCATTAAATTTAGCTATACGATAGGCGAGGTCATCACCTTGTCGCTATGCTAGATTGATTCAAATTAAATGAGTAAATTTGCCATATTCTGTTAAATAAAAGTGATAATATCCTGTATCTAAAATTAAATACTTAATCGGCCAGATGAAGAAAAATACCGTCTCCATCCATTTTGTAAAGTCAGCCATTCACAAATTAAAAAAACAAGAATTTGATATTAAAGAAATTTTATTATCTTCTGGAATTGACCCGATACTTCTGCATAACCCAGAAGCACGGGTAGAAGTCGTACAATTTAGTCGTTTATGGTTGAATGTTGCTCGAAGTCTTAATGATGAATTTTTTGGACAAGATTCACATGGAATGAAAGTGGGTAGTTTTGCCTTTTTGTGTCGAACTCTGATTCACTGTAAAACCCTAAAAATTGCTTTGCAGACCATGCTACGTTTTTTTAATTTATTATTGAATGATTATAAAAGTGAATTGGTGATTGAAGGGCAATATTGCCATATTCGAATTGAGGAAATTAAAAAATTGGATTCGGCGCATGTCTTCGGACATGAAACCTTATTGATTTTACAACATGGAATTGCTTGCTGGCTGGTTGGGCGTAGAATTCCAATTTTACAGGCAGGGTTTGCCTATTCCGAACCTGACTATAGTCAAGAATATCATTTGATGTACTCCCAAGAGTTACTGTTCAATCAGCCTTTTACTTCATTTGGTTTCGATTCACAGTATTTAAATTTACCCCTGATTCAAAATGAAAAAACGGTACAGACATTTATTCAGCAAGCACCTGCCAATATCGTTTTAAAATATAAAAATCATTCAAGTTTTTCTGCGACCATCCGGAAGATATTACGTGCAACAGCAAGTAGTGAATGGCCAGATTTTGACTATTTTGCGAAACAGCTCAACATGACACGATCAACTTTACATCGTCGGTTAGAAGAGGAAGGATTACCTTTCCAAAAGATTAAAGATCAATTGCGTTGCGATATGGCAATGACAGCCCTAGCTCAAAGTCGTCAAAGCGTGATGGAGATTTCCACAGAACTCGGCTTTGCTGAACCAAGCGCTTTTCATCGTGCATTTAAAAAATGGGCGAATTGCACGCCCAATCAATATCGACAACGTCATGATCTTAGCGCTGAAAAATAATATTTATAGATAAACGCTCTTTTAATCAAAAATCTTTTCAGCTGCTTGAAACGGCAAGCTCACCACATCTATTGCCACAGCAAATGGTAGTAGCGCCAGTTTCTCTAGCGGATTCATACCTGATTTAGACTTATAGTTTTCTTGCTTATTGGTATAAATCGTCACTTGATACGGTTTGCTTAATGCTTTTAATGCGCTGAGATTATTGGCTGCTGGATAAACCACGCCAGCGAGCTTAATATCGAAGCAAAAGCGTTGCGCTTGCATCCGCTCATCACTTGAAGTTGAACACTCTTTTGCACCATTTTCGATGAAAAATTCAAGATCTTTTTTACCTAAATCTTGCTTGAGTTTGACATAAGACAAGGGCAACGTCCCTGAAAAATAACCATCATTCTTTTCTGAATAAAAATTTAAATCTCGGGTAATTTGAATATTTTTAGGATCTAATTTTGTTATTAAGCTAACAAATTGCATGCCACCTTGAGTCAAAATATAACTGTTCTTTTGACCTGCAATCACAATACTGTCTTTCGGTAAATTTGCAGCGAGCTGGGCTGGTCGACCAAAAGCAACAACACTGTCTTCAACCAAATTTACTTGTGTAGTTCGAGTATGAGTAGCGTGATTCTTTTTGATCAACGTTGATGTCGCACATCCAGAAACAAGTAACGAGCTGATAATCGTGACAAAACCAATTTTCCCTATACGTAGCACTTTATTCTCCATTCATTTATTCATCTTGATGATTTAAATTTTTTTAATTCTTCGTGTATTAAAGCACAAGTACTCGGTTACGTCCTTGTGCTTTGGCGCGATACAATAACGCATCAATCATTTCAATAAAGTGCGTAGCAGTATCACTTTTCTTTGGCACGATTGAACCAACGCTACAACTGGCGGTCAATGAAATGTGCTGGGTATCATTATAAAGAATCGGTGTCGTCTCGATTGAAAGACGAATCCGCTCTGCAATTTCAACAGCATCCTCTTGATGGGTTGAAGGTAAAATCACGATAAATTCTTCACCACCGACACGGGCCGCAAGATCTCCAACGCGAATTTGTGATTTGAGCAATTGTGCAATTTGCTTCAGTGCTAAATCCCCAACATGATGCCCATAGTGATCATTACAATGTTTGAAGAAATCTATATCGGTCATGATGATGGATATAGGGGTTTGCGAATCTAATGCATTTTCCCATTCACGTGCTAAAACAATATCATATAAACGTCGATTGGCAATTTCAGTTAGACCATCTTGGTATGATAAAACTTCGAGTTCTTGTTTCAGCCGAATCAATTCGTCTTCATTTTTTTTACGTTCGCTGATATCAAACATAAAGCCGACTAAAGCTTCCGTTTCGTTATTCGAGCGAATCACATGCACCACATCTCGAATCCAAACATAGCTGCCATCAGATTTCAACGCACGATAATCGGCTTCATGGTCAATACCTTCTTTCGATTGTGCAACACACATCCCAACAACGCGATCACGATCATCTGGGTGCATCCGCTCTACCCAATCATTCACACTGACCCAAGAATCTGTTTCCCAGCCCAAAAGTTCCTGAATTTGTGGGCCAATATAAGTGAACTGCATACTTTGCCAGTCAATTTTCCACGGAATAGCCTTGGTCGACTCCAAAAGTGTCTTATAAAATGTATGATCAAATCCTGTGGTGCTGCGTTTAACTTCAATTTTCTCGTTCATTACCGCATTACTCATCTTTCACACCATGCGCTCTATTTATCTACTGAAATCTAAAAACCAATCTATTCATAATTTTTTATTCAATATAATCAAAATATTGAAATATTATGGCATATCGGTTTAGTTGTGAAATTCAATTGAGCTAGATGTATAAATAATGAAACTGGTTGCCCCCATAACGACCAGCTATAGATTGAGTATAATCCACTCAAGCTTAAAGGAAATTATTTACCGACCGAATACATACTAATTTTGAGCATCCAATAAAAATTATTTTCTAATCGGTACAAATTTTTAACGATATTTACCTTTTATCTGAGCCATACTGAATGCTAAGTAACTTTGCTGTAGGCTATCAAATAGATGCTTTTATAAAATCACTATTCTTTCAGGTGATTGTTTTTTGGAGCAAGTAATGAATTTTTTAACACGATCCGCCGTTATTACAGTATTTGCTTGCATAGCTTTACCAACGGTTCAAGCCGAAGAAGTCGCGAAATTACCGACCATTCGAATTATGGCTGAATCCGAAATGCGTGAAGAAGTGGGGCCTATTCCATTTCAAGAAGACGAGCAAGTTCGTCAAACGCTACAACATTATCTATATAAAGTTCATAATAATATACAGAATACGGATGTCCCTGAAACAACCGTAGTCGTTGATGGTCTGCAAATGACAGCAAAGCCAGACTTATCTCAACTTTCGCCAGTACTACAAGAGTATATTTTAGCCGTCGCTGCAGGTTTACAATCGCCTGACCCGACTACAGGTCTTTTTACCATGCTACAACCGCTTAATATTAATAGAAATAATGCGGATGGTTTTCGTAACGGCTCAATAAAAATCAATATTGATGATATTTTGAAATTGCAGCAGCAAATTAGGGATGGCTTGAATGGTTCACAAAGCCCTATTTTTCCACGCTAAAATGCAAGTTAGATTGTTTGGATTAAAAATTTAGTGCTGGAATATAACAACACCAATTGATGAGTCCGTTATTTCATTTCAATAAAAATGCCTACAACAACAGCAGGCATTTTTAATTCATAACGTTATACATTACCTTTTCTTCTCTTGAATGGCAGCTCCCGCACCACCACCAATTGCACCACCAATCGCGGCACCAGAGTCACCACCTAAAATCGACTTACCAAGAACAGAACCAATACCTGCACCAATAGCACTACTGGTTGTCGTTCTATTACTACTGCCTTTTGCATTTGCGCCCACACCAGCACCCGCTGCTGCACCTAAACCTGCGCCAACGCTACCACCAACATGGTTCCCGACACCACCGCCGACTGCACCACCCACTGCCGCTGCGCCAATACGTTGATCCGCTACACTCATATTTTGACAACCAGATAACATTGCTACTGACATAAAGGTTGCAGCCATTAAACTCATTGTTGTTTTCATTTCGCTGTCCTCTTCTCTTTGTTCATAGTAAAAGCATATTCCCCTTTCGTGGGGAAATTCACCTCATTGTGTAAGCACAATGATTCAATCATTAAAGATTTTGTAACATTCCTTTGTATTTCTCAGTCCAATAAAAAAAGACACCCGAAGGTGTCTTTTTTATTTCAAGCTTTAATTTAGAATTGATCTGAATTTAATGCTTGGCTAAAGGCTTGATCTACTTCACTAAAATCATTATGAAGTTCAAATTCAGCAGCTTCTGATTCTTGACGACGACGTTCTAAGTGATACGCCAAACCTGTACCTGCAGGAATCAAACGACCTACAACCACATTCTCTTTCAAGCCACGTAAATCATCTTCTTTACCTGTTACAGCCGCTTCAGTTA
>JAVXBC010000112.1:0-9145 GCA_036660195.1 Acinetobacter sp. | reverse complement strand
TGTGGATGGCACGCATATTTCGTTTAGGTCATACATGGACTTGGGGAAATCAACCGTGGACTGGGCAAACTTTACTGATGCAAATTGCTTTAATCGGCATCGTTGTTTTAGTTTGTATGGGGATTGGATTATTTTTCAAAATTCATAATCGCCAAAATCATCGCTTAGGTCAAAAACCAATTCGCTTTCTGCATCGTTATTTAGGCATCAGTTTAAGCGTATTTATTTTGCTGTGGGTGTTCAGCGGTTTTTATCATCTTTGGCAAAAGAAAGCTGATATTGAGAACCTACAACCTGTTTTTAATACGCAAGACTTGAGTCTTGATGCTTGGAAGTTAGCAACGCAACAACCGATTCAACGTTTAACGCTTGTACCTGTCTCATTTACTCAAGATCAAGCACATGCAGGTTGGATGATTCAACCCATTGGTACGTCATCCATTCAAGGTAGTATTACGGCTGCCAAAGAGCATGATCATCACACTCATAGCAAAATTGTCGCACCTGCAATTGAACTGATTGATGCAACAAGCGCTGGAAATTTAGATATTCTTCAGCAAAGCAAACAATTGGCGGCACACTATTTGAATCTGCCACAGCATCAACTCACGCAAGCATCTTGGGTCACTAGTTTTGGCGGTGAATATGGTTTTATCAATAAACGCTTGCCTGTGGTTAAAGTCGAAACCAATCTAAGTAATCAACTTAGACTGTATATTGAGCCCAGTAGCGGTGTGATTGCAGCACGAGTCACACAGCAAGATGCACTGGAAGGTTTCAGTTTTGCTTACTTACATAAGTGGACGTGGTTGCCGATTGATAAAACATTGCGAGATATTGTGGTAGCCAGCATTGCAGGGCTGATTGCGCTATTGGTGATTTTAGGATTTTGTGTCAGTTTGCGAAAGCGTTAGTCCAATTTTGATCCTTCTCTCATGAGAAGGATCAAATATAAAATGAAGCCACGACAAAACTCAGTAACACGCCCGTTTCAATTAGTTCAATTGCAGCACCAATCGTATCACCTGTTATCCCACCAATTCTTTGAATAAATAATCGACGTAAATAAAAAGCTAAGCCCAAAAAACAAATAAAAGCGATGAGCCCCAACCATTTAAACAATAAAAGCAATGCCAATGTAATGACAAACACCATCCAAGTCGCTTGTTTTGGAATAGAATCAGTAATCGAACTTCCAAGCCCCTGAGCGCGAACATAGGCTGTGGTTAAAAACAAAAATAGTGCGATGCTTCGCCCAATCGCAGGAATCAAAATTAAAAAGACAGCCAGATGCTGTTCAAGCAGCACATACAATGCTGCAAATTTTAATACGCAGACAATGATCAAACTCAAGACACCGATTGGACCACAGGCTGGATCTTTCATTATTTTCAGTGTTCGCTCAGGATCACCAAAACCACCGACCCACGCATCCGTGGTATCGGCTAAACCGTCGAGATGAAGCCCACCTGTGAGCCAAATCCACAACACTAAAATGATACTGGCGATGAATAGTGTCGGTAACTTGACCAGAATTACAGAAAAACCAAATAAAATCAGCCCAATCAACAAACCCACGACTGGATAAAATAAAAGAGATTGACCATTTTGTTGTGCACTCGGCATTTTTTTTAATTTAATCGGCAATACCGTCAAAAATTGCAGGGCAATCCAAAATGGCAACATTATATTTCCCTTTCAAATTGCAACTGATCTTGCTGTAGACTGAATTTAAATGGATAAAGTTGACCATGTGCAGCGGGCATTTTTAACACATCATCTAAACTTAGTTGCTGAGCTAAACAGCTTAATAATTTGATTACCCCGCCATGCGTGACCACTAAAGCCGACTGGTATTGCTGTACTTGCATCAACGTATCAACTTGCTCAAAACCAGTTAAAATCCGCTGTTGAAATTGTGCAAATGTTTCTGCATTTGGTGCATGAAATTGGGTGGGATACTGCCAAAAATTGGAAAGTAACTCGGGCGCAGTTTCAAAAATTTCCTGTATTGAAATACCCTCCCAGTCACCAAAATGCATTTCTTTTATATGTGGATTAATAGTCAACGGAACTTGTAGTTGCTCCGCCAATTGTTCAGCAAAGCATCGACAACGCTGCAATGGTGAACTGATGATTACATCCCATTGGGTATCTGCTTTCGATGCCATATGTTGCTGAATGGTGGATTGCATTTGCTGCCAACCCATTTCAGTTAAGGGATCATCCAATTGTCCGCGTAAAGTATGGCTTAACGTCGTTTCACCATGCCGCAATAAATCAATCCGCAACTTTATCACCGCTTACGGCTGCTTCGGCAAAAGTTGCCATTTGATTATGCAGCACACACGCCAATTGAATCACGCCCAATGCCGCACCTGCACCGCTTCCTTCGCCTAAGCGTAAATTGAGTTTTAAAATTGGCTGTGCTTGTAGAGCATTCAATACACGTTGATGACCGGATTCAGTTGATTGATGTCCAAACAGCATCCATTGTCTTACTTCAGGTTGAATATGCACCGCACACAAGGCTGCCACTGTACTAATAAAACCATCCACTACAATAGCTAAGCCGATTTGTGCGCAACGTATATACGCTCCTGTCATAGCCACAATTTCGAAGCCACCAACTGCCGCTAGGATTTTAAATGCATCATCGCTCACATAGGCTTGATGGCGTTTTATGGCTTGATCAATCACTGCGACTTTATGTTGTAACTGTTGATTGTTAATGCCTGTACCGAAACCCGTTAGCTGTTCAGCAGATTCATTAAGTAATAAACAGGCAATCGCCGAAGCTGAACAGGTATTTCCGATGCCCATTTCCCCTGCAATATAAATATCTGCCGCTTTTGATTTTGCGAGGTAGGCACTATTTTTACCGAGTTGTAAGGCATCTAAACATTCCTGTTCGGTCATCGCAGCTTGTTTGCTAAAGTTAGCTGTTCCTTGCGCAATACAAGATCGTTCAACGCCAGCCAATTCATACGTATCACCCACTGTTCCGCAATCAATGACCTGTAAATGTGCATGATGATGTTTGGCAATCACACTAATCGCCGCGCCGCCTGTAGCAAAATTTTGCAGCATTTGTCGGGTGACTGCTTGCGGATAGGCTGAAATATTTTCTTCCACCACACCATGATCAGCGGCAAAAATCGTCACCCACGGTTTTTGAATTTGTGGATGAACGGTCGCTTGTAAACTGGCTAATTGAATTGCAATCTGTTCCAGATCACCGAGCGCTCCAGTTGGTTTGGTAAGTTGTAGCTGACGTTGTTCCGCTTGCGATTTTGCTGCTAGATCAGGCTGTTGAACAGGGTCTAAGTACCAATTTTTTTGTTCAGTCATGTGATGGCTCATCTTTTAAAATCATCGGAAAACCTGCTACACAAAACACAACTTTATGGGCAAGTTGCCCTAAAGTTTGATGTAAACGCCCGGCTTCATCCACAAAGCGACGACTCAGCTCACCCAACGGCACAACGCCTAAACCTGTTTCGTTACTGACTAAAATAATATCCGATTGGAGTTGGGGTAATACTGCGAATAATTGTTCGATTTGCTGTAGTTGCAAGTTCACATCTTCCGCTATCAATAAATTACTTAACCACAAGGTCAGGCAGTCCACTAAAATGATTTGATTGGGATGATCAATTTGTAGTAATTGATCCGCAAGAAAAATTGGTTGTTCAATTACCTGCCAATTTGCAGGACGTTGCTGTTGATGATGGGCAATTCGTTGGCACATCTCTTCGTCACGGGCTTGTGCTGTCGCAATATAAATCACTGGTAAATCACTCTTTTCGGCAGTTTGTTCTGCCAAATGACTTTTACCTGAACGCGCCCCACCCAAAATTAAATGCAACATATTTAACCTGTATCATTAGGATTTATTAATCCCTATAAAATCTATGTCTTATGATAGCTGAATTCAAAAATTACTGACTGATTTTAATTGTTGTATTCATACAATTAACCAGTATGATACAGAAACGATGTTTAGTGATTAACGAGAAAATCACGATTTAATGGGTACGGCAATTTTATTCAAAGTGAATAAATATTTTTTTATTTGCCTTAAGGTTGTCATTGGTCAATAAATACTGTTGAATCACCTAACTATTCGCATAGAATAACGCAGTGCGGTAATAATAAATTTCATGGATGCAAAATTTTGGAGAGCGGGATGCCTTCTTTGATGTCAAAACAAAGACTACCTCATTACCTTTGTCTAGGACTGAGTTCACTCTTACTTGGCACAGCATTAATCGGCTGTGGCAGTGGGGAAAGTGAAGCAGATATTAATGTCAAGCCGCCAGAAGTCAATGTTCCAAAACCGAAAAATCTAGCCATTATTACGCCTGTAGAACTACGAAATGTCGTGGTAAAAGTGTATGACAATTTTGATAATACATTGGTGCTTGAGAAATCTATTAGTACAACCACCGAGCAAAGCTTCACACTTCCTTATATTTTAAATACCAATCATTTATATCGTATTGAGATTTTGAGTACGCCGAACACGCTTATTTATGATTTTATTAGTGGTCAGTACCAAACCTATTCAGAAAATCTACATGCTTTAGTCGCTGTAAACGTCAGTAAATTAACGCAGAACATTTTGGTGAATCCAAGTTCTGAAGCTATTTATCAACGTGCATTGGTACGTTCTGGGTATCTACCCACGGATGCGACTGCTAATCAAAACGCGATTAGTGCGCTACAATTACAACTTGCTACGCAGGATGTAAATAATGCTTTATTGACTGCATTTAATATTGAAACTCGCAATCTAGAACCTTCTTATCAACTCAATTCTTTTACAACTCAAGACGTTGCTTCACGCCCAAGCATCTATACCAATTCTTTTTTAAGTTATGGTTATTTACAGCAATGGACTAATGCTCATCCCAATAATGCATTTGCTGAGTTTACCAAAAGTCTTGCGCTTGATTTAAGTGATGGTCAGTTAGATTCGAAACTAATTCGTGGTGATGCAAGTGCTTTTACGCCAATGGTTGCTGTTTCTCCAGATAACATCGACCCTGCAAAAAACACTTTAATCAATATTGCAAATAATCAAAAAACGGTTAGAGATCAATTTGGTGCATCTCTAAAAAGTGCCGTATTACAACTTGCAAATTCATTTCAACAGCAAACTTTGAATCCAAATGGCTATGCTTTATTACAAGAAAAATCGTATTCTGCGAATGCGCCAACCCTTGATTCTGCGCTAGCTTTCCGTATTCAAGGTGCTGGTGATTATCGCCGTGCGGTAGGTTTTTCTGATACCGTCGACACCTGTAATGGTTCGCTTTATGCATGTAAGCAAGGCATCACAGGTATTAATATTACCAATGCAAGATTACCTTCGATTGAGTATTTAATTGGAAATTATAAAGATACAAGCAGCGGCTGCCAGCTAAATATTCGCGCAAATGGCGTAATTGAATTGATTAAAGGTGCGCAAGTTTATCGTTCAACTTTAGATGCAGATAGCACCGACAACTTATTACAAGTAGACAAAGTGAATCATGAATATTTACTGAATAGTAGTTCGACTACGCCAGATAATGCGGCTTTAGAATATACTTTTGTACAAGTGAACATTAAAGCCAATCAAGTGTTAAGTGCTAGTGCGGGTGTTGATACTCGTAAAGCGCCAGATCAATTGCAAACTACACAACTTCAATGTAATTTCAGCTAAGCAACCACCATGCAGGCAATTGAATCTTTTTCAATTGTCTGCGATTTTCTAAATATTCTACATCGTGCTTTGCAACTTCATTCCAAAATGCTGAGCTATGGTCAAAATATCGGGTATGTGCCAGTTCATGCACACACACCGCCCGAACTAATTTTTCAGGCATTAATACCAATCCAGCATTCAACATAATGTCATGCTTGGAGCTACAACTACCCCAACGAGTTTTGGGTTTGCGAATCGAACATAGTTGATAGGGTAAATGGATTTGCTGACTAACTTGCTGTAAATATTCAGGTAAATATTGTTTGGCGTAAGCAAGTATTGCAGCTTGTAATGCTTTTTCTAACTCTTGATCTCGAATCAAAATAACGTGTTGCTCCCAATCAAATTGGAAAATACGATGTTGTTTTTGCTGAATAATTTGAAACGCTTGTGAATGATAAAATAAATTTATTTGTTCAGGAAATTCAATCTGCTGTTGAAATTGAGCTTGTTGTTTATGCCACGTTTCAATAAGCCATTGTTCAGAATGATTTAAAAATTGTTGAATCTGACGCTGACTACAAAACAGCGGCACAGTTAAACGTATACCTGTTGGTTCGACGCGTAAACGCAATTTGGTTGCATTTGCGCGTCGAACCATTTTAATTTCAGGCAATTCTCTCGCTGACAATTGCAAAAGCATTATTGTGCAGTACGCTCTTCAATACCATGATCTGTCGCCACAATCGCAATGCTGGCGGCATTTAAAGCGAATATTCCATTGGTCACTACACCAGGAAGATTATTTAAGGTTTTTTCGAGTTCAATTGCATTGAGAATATTTAAGTTATAGACATCTAAGATCACATTGCCATTGTCTGTCACAACACCTTCACGATACACAGGATCGCCGCCCAAAGTCACAATTTTACGTGCGACTGCTGAACGTGCCATTGGAATGACTTCAACAGGTAGTGCAAAATCACGACCTAATTGTTCAACCCATTTTGAATCATCAACAATACACACAAATTTCTTTGCAATTGATGCCACAATCTTTTCACGTGTTAATGCTGCACCGCCGCCCTTAATCATGTGCATGTGGCGATCAATTTCATCTGCACCATCGACATAAGCATCTAAACCGCCGACTGAGTTCATGTCAACTACTTCTATGCCTAACTTTTTAAGTCGTTGCGCTGTCGCTTCAGAACTGGCAACCGCTGCTTCGAGTTGTAATTCAGGTAATAAATCAATCAGAAAATTGACGGTACTGCCCGTTCCTACGCCTAAAATGCCACCTTTCGGTAAATGCTTTAACGCAGCCTGCGCAGCTGCTTGCTTTTTCTCATCTTGGGTTGCATATAGACTCATGACTTCACTCAACTATTTTGACATTTGCTGCAAGAAAACAGCGCAAATGCACAGGGGTTTGCTACAATGATCGCCTATTTTAAACTGTTATAGGGAAGATGAACATGCTGTCTCGTGTGGTACGACAAATTTTACAAGCAACGGTTTATGATGTTGCGATAGAAACACCACTAGAAGCAGCGCCTCGAATTAGTCAAAAAATTAACAATAATATCCGTTTTAAACGTGAAGATTTACAGCCTGTTTTTTCGTTTAAATTACGTGGTGCCTACAATCGCATTAGCCAACTCCCTAAAGATCAGCTTGAGCTAGGCGTGATTTGTGCTTCTGCAGGAAATCATGCACAAGGCGTAGCATTGTCAGGAAAAAAATTAGGCATCCCTGCGATTATCGTCATGCCAAGTACGACTCCTGATATTAAAGTCCAAGCCGTAAGAAACTTGGGTGGTCAAGTAGTATTGCATGGTGATAGTTTTGATGTTGCGAATAAATACGCCAAACAACGTGCCGCAGATGAAGGTTTGGTTTTTATTCCACCTTATGACGATGAGTTGGTAATTGCAGGTCAAGGCACCATTGCCAATGAATTATTACGCCAATGGCGAGATGTAGAATATGTTTTTGTTGCCGTTGGTGGTGGTGGTCTTATTTCTGGCGTTGCCGCTTATTTAGGTGAAGTTGCGCCACACGTGAAAGTCGTCGCAGTTGAATATGAAGAATCTGCATGTTTAAAAGCGGCACTTGAAACAGGTGAACGTGTGATTTTACAACACGTTGGATTATTCGCTGATGGAACTGCGGTGGCACAAATTGGTGAATTGCCATTTGAAATGGTGCGTTTACGCAAATCTGATAACTCTGGGCCTATTGTTGAGCCGAACGTTGTCACTGTGAATACGGATGAGATCTGCGCGGCAATTAAAGATACCTACGATGAAAACCGTAGCATCGTTGAACCTTCTGGTGCAATGGCATTGGCTGGTATTAAAAAATATGTTGCTGAACATGGTTTAACCGATAAAAATATGGTGTCGATTGTTTGCGGCGCAAATATGAATTTTGACCGCCTACGTTATATTGCTGAACGCACTGAGTTGGGCGAACGCAAAGAAGCCATTTATGCGGTCACGATTCCAGAGCAGAAAGGTGCATTTTTACAATTTTGCCGCGCTTTGCAAGGCCGTAATATCACCGAGTTTAACTACCGCGCAAGTGATAATAATCAGGCACAAGTTTTTGTCGGGATTAGCTTAAAAGGTGGTGAAACCGAACGCCACGAAATTCACGAATTACTAAAACAAAACTATGATGTTGATGATTTATCTGATGATGAAGTAGCAAAACTGCATATTCGTTATTTAGTTGGTGGACATGCTAACCTTGAAAATGAGCGCTTATTCCGCGTTGAATTTCCTGAACGTCCGGGTGCTTTACTCACCTTTTTAGAGCGATTAGGCCCTACACACAACATTACCCTATTTCATTATCGAAATCATGGTGCGGCAGAAGGTCGTGTACTTGTTGGCTTGCAAGCGACAGATGCTAAGCAAAATCCTGATGGCTTAATTGAAACCTTGGAACAGATCACTTATCCCTACGTCGAAATTAGTGACAACATTGGTTATAAACGCTTCCTGAAATAATCCATCTAAAATAAAGCTGACTTATGTCAGCTTTATTTTTATGCAATACTTATTGAATAATCTAACTATTCTTGGTTTAACCAAGCTACAACGAAACATAAAAAATATCATCAAGAATGCAATAAAAAACATATCAATATTAAAAGGTTAAGAATCATTATGGCACAGTTTGCAGTGATCGGATTGGGAAGTTTTGGCGCAACAGTGGCTTTGGAACTTACACGACTCAACCATGATGTCATTGGCATTGATACCATTAAACGCAATGTGGAAAGTATCGCGGATAAAATCACCCATGCAGTCATTGCCGATGCGACTGATGAACATGTATTAGATGAACTGAATCTACAAAATTGTGAAGCGGTCGTTGTCGCCATTGGGGAAGATATTGAAGCAAGTATTTTATGTGTTCTCAATCTTAAAAATTTAGGCATTA
>JAVXBC010000111.1:0-9276 GCA_036660195.1 Acinetobacter sp. | reverse complement strand
ACCCGTATCAATCACACTAGAATTATGATGTCTTATCCAATTAGACGAATGGCGCTTAAAAAAACCCGCCGAAGCAAGGTATAAAGAGGAAACTTAATATTGTTTATCTAGTTCAGCTTGGTAAAGCTTTTCTTTCAACAAATAACCTTCAAGCTGCCGGATTTTATTACGTGCATTTTCATACGCAATCTTCTGACCAATTTCAGCATTGAAGTTTTCAGGACTTGCACAAGCAGACTCACCAGTAACTGTGAATCCATTTTCAAGAGACAAAATACAGATTGTTAATTGTGGCGATCCACAAGTTTTATAATCATATGCACAGTAAGCAAGATCAAATTTATCACCCGTAATATAACGAATGGCTTTGATTTTTGAATCAATATGATCAGGAGTTAATCGTGGCGCATTTAAGTTTTTAGATTGAATTTCTTGCTCAATCTGTTTTTCGTTTGACATTTTCTTCTCACTTTTCTACAGACAACAAAAAAGCCCACCTTTCGATGAGCTCTAATGATTGGTCACTTTACCATGTAATACGACCAGTATAATTAAACTATACCTCGGTTTCCGCAAAAATGGAATCCCTATACTCGCATTTCTTTGTAAGTATTTTTCTTATATTTCTGAATAGCTTGAGCCGCTTCATTAATCGCAGACTCAAGAGCCAAACACATCAGATTTTCGTATGGCTTCCACGTCTTGCGGTAAATCTCAGCTTGCATCTGCATCGAATTAATCCCCGCATAATACAAACGCCCTTGGGCTGTAAAATTCCCCTCAAGTTCAGGATTTAATGCAAAATCAATTACCATACGTGCAATCAAGTAAGCCAAATGGTTCATAGTGATATGTTCAGGCTCGCGCTTTTTATCATCATTGGCATTGATCAACATAATCTTAACCAGATGATTACGCACATACTCATAATCACTTTCACAATTCCCATCAAATACAATAAGCGCTGTCATCGACTTTGCTAATTGAGTATCCATTGAAGCAATAGCACCCAAGCGATCTTGATAATTCAATGGTTTTTCTCCTGTGCCACGAACACATGGTTCTAAACTTGGCGAACTCGCTGTTAAGCCATGAGTCAACCATTCAAACTGTTCAAACTTAGTTGCTACTGCATTCATACCGTCACCTCAAATGTCTTCTAAATTTAGTATTGTTAAAGTTCCCCAGTGCACCGCACCAGTATCAATCCAATAGCAGTTATCACGCTTGCATGGCTTCTGAGTAACCGTATGCCCCATGATTACCGCATCAACTCCAGAAACATGGGTGTATTGCTGATTATCAGCATTAAGCCGCTCACGACCCCACATGGCTAATTCAGATGGATCTCGATATGCTCTTGGCTCTTGATTGAAAGTCTCTTTAAATTCATCCCAATTATTCTGCTCAATATGTCCGTGTACAAAGCCAAACTTTTTACCGTTGTGATTGATTTCTAAAACCACTGGCAATTCAGCGAAGGTTTTCGCAATGTTGTACATTGCCTGTCCATCGAGCATGTAAAACCACTCACCACCATTTTCAATGTGGCAGCGCTTATAAGATTCGTTATGTAGCCCACCAATACATAAATCTTCATGATTGCCACGAACTGATGTAAACCAAGGTTTTGAAAGAAGCTCGATGCACTGGATGTTTTGCGTTCCTCGATCCACCAGATCACCCACTGCAACCAACAAATCATTTTCAAAGTCGAAGCCAATTTCTTTAAGTCGAGTCATAAGCAAGTTGTAACAGCCGTGAATATCCCCAACAGCCCAAAATTTCCCTTTGATTTCTTTATCCCAAATTTTTACTAAAGCCATCACTCACCACCGTTCAAACACAAATAATTTTTAATTTCGTTTATTGCCTCATCTGCACCAAAACAGACTTTGCACAAATAACCCTGTTCTTCTAAACGCTGAATCATCAATCTTTGGCTTGGCTGCAACTTCCCTGTCTTTGATTTAAGTTCAATCCACAGTCCATGAATCAGACCATTTGGAACTAACAATTGCAGATCAGGTACACCAGCTTTCACGCCCATCTTTTTAAACTTTGCGGCTTCAATGATGTTTCTTGATCCGCCATTCGGGATATGAATCAAATAATCAGAAAGGCGACCATTTCCAAACTTCACACGATGCGCCCATGACATGAGCGTGATTTGCTCTTGATCTTCTGTTAGCACCTTTGGGACACGTTTAGAACGTGCCACTGGTTTTGATCTAATGCGCTGGGCATCTTTGAATGTGGTCATACACACCATCCATTTTTCAAAATTGCATAACTTAGCTCTGGTCTTACATAACCCTTGATTCCCATATCTTTTCTGAATTTAACTGCTAATCTTCTTGATATTGGTTTGCTTAACTTGAATATCTTTATTCGATGATCTGGGTATCGAAACACAAGCGTTATAACATCACTCATCAGAACCACCCTTGAGCACTTGCTCTAACTCATCTAATAAGTCAAATATATGCACTCCACCACAACTCCAGTCATCAAATAGTTTCTGTGCCGCATCCACTCGCTTTGTCAGCTCATCAAGCTTGGATTGTTGGTGTTGCCATTGCTCCCATTGTTGTTGCTTTAACCACCCCGAATAATTGCCATTGCGCATCAATGTGCAATCATCATTCGGATATTTTGTTGAGTAATATTCCTCAAATTCACTTCTAACATTACTCATCACTTCACCTCTACATAAACTGGAACTTGTTGGAAGTCGCAACGTGTTTCCTTGCTATTCCCAATGTGATTCTTTCTTTGCTTCTCGCAAATTGCTTGTGTTGCGTATTGAAGTTGGTATGTGTGTGAATTCACTTCGTATGAAGTTCCGCTGCTCAAATATGTAACAGTCAAAACCCAAACCGTAATAAACTTAATCATAGTTAATCACCTTGCAATTCTTAGAGATATGATTCTCAATGTGTGAGTCTTCGCCCATGTCAACCATGTTGTTAGCGTCAACAAAATGGTCAATACGATGACCTACTTCGATTTCTTCGGGTGTTGCGTGTCTAAAGTTGGACTCATGCGCAAATGAATATTCACCCTTGCTCCAATAAGCTCTAATAAACTCATCGTTGTTGGCTTGAATCTTCATAACCTTGTTTTGACTACTATTCTTTAAAACTACAGCTTCACCGACCTTAAACATGCTCACCTCCTATGCTTTCGTAGTCTGCGATTGCTTGTTCTAACCGAACTTTAAGTTCTGGTGCTGTATATGGTGACGCTGCATACTTCTTAGCTCTATCAAGCGTGTAATGTTCTTTAACGATGTAAACGCTCTCAACTAGGCGCTTGAGGTCACTAAGACGAATTACATTTTGTGGCTCATAATCATTTGCTAAATCTTGCTCACTTGCATAATCAGAGTCGTGCCAATCGCCATTATTGAAATATGATTGAAAATCAACTGAGTAATAATGAGGACGCCTACTAATCACGTAATGCGAAGCAGTTTTATCAGGCGCACCCTCAACAACTCCCCTCGCCTTTTCAACACCGTGGTCTTTTATGAATTGGATTGCGTTCATTGGCTTTGCTCCTTGTCACGATTTGTAATGCTCTCTAAGCTCATGCGTGCTGTGTTCATCTTGTTGTACATGTCTAGTGTGAATGAGTGCCTAGTTCCTGATTTAATTAGAGAGAGTGTTGAATGCGCACATCCTGCAATCCTTGCAACATCAACCAAACGCCCGCCATAACTTCTTATCCAATCAACTATGTCTTTCGCCTGTTCTGCTGTTGGATAAACACGGTGTTTTACCAATCTTGCGCGTGATACTCGATGTGTACGCACAACTTCAGCAACTACAGGTTTAAACTCAATCAACCCTCTCAACTCCTCAAACAACGGATGATCTAAACCTAGCTCAAAAGCCATCTTCACCTCCTTCGCAGTACACACCTCATAACTCGGTCTATTCTTCTGTTCAGCTAATTTTTGAAGTGCTTGCTTCACTTGCGTTATTGTTGGGATTTGTTTCACGCTGCAACCCCCAAAAGCTCTCTAGCCATCTTTGCTTCTTTGAAGTACAGATAGTCAGTAACGTTATTGAACTTGGTTATTACTCTGAGCAAAGCATCTGAACGTATGCGCTCAAAGCCCTGTGGCACTTCTTCTTCAAGCAACTTGTTTAATTCTTCGTTGATGCCTTTCCATCGAGTTTTCATGCCATGACCTCGATCAACTTTTATTAATTCAGAACCGAATCTAAACTCCTCAAAACTCATAAGAGGCATTTGAAACTGAAACGGGACTGTTAAAACATCTTCTGTCTCGTAGTTAAAATAATGAGAATCAACTCCTAAGAACCATTCTTGCTCAAGCGGAATCAAAAGGTTTTTCAGACAGATAATTAGATCACCGTGATAGACCTCATAAACAACATGTTTTGGTGTGTGTTCTTTCTCTACTAAGCCATTTGACGCACGCCAGTTATCTATTGAGTCGTTCACTTCATCAATATTGAATGTCATCTCAAGTGTGTGCATCTTGTGAGCGTCTGCCACATACTTTTGCGCTAATTTATTTGGGTTGTATTTTTTATTGCGTTTTTTCACACTACACCTCTACTTCTTCACTAATACCCACAAAGCGACAAATATCTAAACGATCCATAACTCGAACTACACCTCGTTTGCCATGTCGATTTTTAGCAACGATGATTTCTGTAATGCCACTAGGTAACTCATCTTCTGAGTTAAGAATTGGATGAGCTAAAATGATTTGATCTGCATCTTGTTCAATTTGACCCGATTCTTTGAGATCAGAGGCTTTAGGACGCTTACCTTTCTCTGATTCACGATTTAACTGAGCCAATGCAATCACTGGGCAATTAAACTCTTTCGCTAGTGCTTTTAAGTCACGGCTGATTGAACTGACTTCTTGGTAGCGGTCTTTCTTGCTTGGATCTCGCACAAGCTGCAAGTAATCAATGATGATGCAACCAAGCTGCTTGTATTTGCGCTTTGCTTTACGAGCGTATGAGTGGATTTCCGCAATCGTTGGTTTTTGCTTATCTTCAATGTGAATTGGTAATTTATTGAATCGGCTTTGAGCTTCTGCAAACTGTCCCAACATGCCGTCATACAATTCAGCATTGTGGATATTGTCGTAAGGAATGTGCGTTAATGCTGACACACAACGGTTAGTGAACGTCTCAACATCCATTTCAGCCGATACAACCAAAACAGCTTCACGAAACTGGACAGCGGTTTGAATAGCGACCATTTGAGCCAGTGTTGATTTGCCTGAACCTGGTCTACCACCAATCACACAAAAATGACCTTTCTGAATTAATCCAACCAAGTTATCCAGGTGGGTTAGATTAAATTTAACACCCGTGTATTGCTTGTTCGCTTTGGCTTCTGCTTTTTGAATCAATCGATCTACAGAACGCTTGATCGCTTCTTCAAAAGTAAAACTAGATTTTTCTGCATCAATTCCAGTTTTCTTTCCATCAAGCACAGCTTCAGCAGCAATGTGAATATCTGGAATGGTTAGGTCTTGAGAAATTTGAGTAATACTCTCACCCATTTTCTCAACTTCACGATGAGCTTTGAATTTGTTTAATTCAGCCGTATAAGACTCAAGGTTGTAGAAACTCGAAGGCGCTTCGCTGCTCATTTGCAGTAGGTATTCAGAGCCACCCATCAAATGAATTACGTTTTTTTGCTTGAGTTGCTGCTCAACCATTACGAAATCATAAGGTTTATTTTCGTTTGCAAGCTCAGTGATTGCAGTGAAGATTTGCTTATGTCTTTCAGGAAAGAAGCAGTCCACATCAAGATCATTGCTCACCACATCAAACGAGTTTGCTACAGTCATCAATGCTGTGAGTACAGCTTGTTCCATTGGGATATTGTGAATATGACTCATTACCAATCCCCCATGTCAGCTTGATAGTTTTGAGGATTGATTGTTTGAGCGTTGTTTTGGTTATATGCGGTCAGGTCTATATTATTCAGCCAACCCGCATTGAATCCCTGCCATGAGCGAATCACACAAATTTCCAAAACTGTATTCAGTGGTAATCCTGACTTTTCAACTTGCTTCATAAAGCCATTCAATGCAGTTTGGGTATTGCCTGCCTTTTTGGTTTTACGAACTTGAAGCCAATCAGAAATTAATTGCTCATTAGCTCCTAAATTTTTTAATTCCTGAGCAAAATTGAACTTAATATTATTGTTAGATTCCTTTTTAGTTCCTTTTAGGTTCTGTGTACCGTTTTTGGTACTGTTATGTGGTAAAAACGGTACTGTTTCGTGGTAATTTTGGGACTGTTCCGTTTTTGGTACTGTTCCAATATTGGTACTGTTTATTTCCTCATCTTCACGAGTCTTAATACCTAGTAATCGGTACACAATAACTTGTTTGGTAGCACCTTTTTTATGACCAGTATCTTCAACCAATCCCAACGAAATTAACTCGCCAATTACCTTCATAATTGTTTTGCGATTTAACTTTGTATCTTTGGTGATACGAGCAATAGAAGGAAAGCATGTGTGGTACTCACCAGCACGATCAGCAAGTGATAACAAGACAAGTCTTTGAGTTGAGCTTTTTACTGGTGCTAACCATGCCCAACGTGTAGCATCAACGCTCATTACTTTGCTCCCATTGTTTTGTGAGGGCATTTAAATATTTATCTCCCGTCATCTTGGTGGATTTCACATACTCATCAGAACACACGAAACATTTATTAATTTTCGTACCCGCATAAACTTGGTGAGTTAATCGTTCCAAGCTGCCACACACTCGACATGGAGTTGTGTGCATAAAGGTTCTACGACCAACTGAACGAGCATTAGTGCGGTTGATTTGCCATTGAGGGATGTCAGAACGAGGTGGTTTATCACCATCCAGCTTGAATGATGTTGGGACATAGCCAAACATGCGCTCGAAGTCGGTGTTAAAGCGGTCTTGGATGAATTGGTTCATGCCGCTACTCCTTGCTCCAACCACTTCGCAATGCGAGCAATCAATTTTTGAGTGAGCTTTACCTGTGTGAATACCTTTTCACCAGACTCAAATAATCGGGGTGCAGAAGTCACAACATGAATAAGTTTTTGATCAACAGATTTTTGATAAGCCTGAATTTTTCCGTGCTGGTCACGGTATATAACCTTGTGGTCAATAAGGTGTTGAACCAGTTGATTTTGACCAATCTTGAGAACTTTTGCGGATTCACGGATGCCCAATACATTGGTGCAGTCAGCAATACGATCTAAACCTTTGGCTTTTGGTTCTAAGATTGCGACTTGCCCACGTAGCTCAATATTCTCTTGTTCATCTTGTAAGGCTAATTGAATAAGGTCCATGCGGGATAATTCGGTTGGTTTTTGTGGTTGGCGTGCTTGGGCTTCCAGTTCATACCATCGCTTCACGATTGCAGCAGTAAATTCAGGGCAAAGTTGAGCCACCACAGTAATTGAGTCTAATTTTCCTTGTTCACCAGTGAACACATAGACATTTGTGTATTTATTTGGACTAAGTGATTGATTGTTTTCAACTTTCACCATTGGAGGAAGTTGAATAACTCCACGCTTAGATAGTCGCTCTATTGATAGATTGACTGCTCGTAATTCAGACAGAACCAACTTAGAAATATCTAGGCTAGTCATTGATTGTTCAGTGCTGCTGAACTGTGTTAAAATTGGCATGTTCATATTGGTTCGCTCCTTATTGAACGTCAGGCTCAGTGGTCGCACCCACTGGGCTTTCTTTTTGGTGTACCAAAGTACCCGAAGTACACTTTGACCGATTACGCGCTCTTGCCATACGCTCATACTTAGCATCTTCAGCTAGTAGGGCTTTCGCTATGACCTCACGCACCCAGTTACACGAATCTTGCTCATTGGTTTCACTGGCAACAGCGATTGCATCAAGCATTTCATGTGTAAATTTGATGGTTTTTGGAACGGTGTATTTCCCGCCCAAATACCCTTTTTCGATTGCTTCTTTCAAATCGTCTACTCCCACACGTAAAACTCCCTATGCTTCATATTTCAGAAGCTATGCTGTTAATGGTTCAATTAAATCTTTAAGCGATGGACATAACTCAACAGCCTTAAACTCGCCTTTTGTAGCTTTTTCAGCTCTTAAAGCAGCAATTTCCGACATATTCCAGCGACCAGTCGTATATCCACTGATAGTTGACTGGCTAACCTTGAGTGCTTTTGCTGTAGCTACCTGACCACCTAGAGATTTAACAAGGTCTTGATAAATACCCGTCATGGCTGACATAACAACCTCTCAAATATAAGTAACAATTAGGATAATATTAGTATTCTAATATGTAGTCAATAAGTATTCTTATTTGATTTAATATTAGTTGCCTAATATGCTTAATAGAGCATTCAGAGGTACTAACCATGCTTAAAGATCGACTTAAAGAAGCAAGAAAAAAGGCTAAAAAATCACAAAAGGATGTAGTTAATGCTGTTGGAATTACCCAGTCTGCATTAAGCCAATTAGAAACAGGGGTTGTATCTTCATCATCCCACCTACCAGCTATTGCTAAGTTTTTGAATGTTGATTCTTATTGGTTACAGACTGGCAATGGGTCACCAGGAGATGAGACCCTTTCCAACCTATTACCTGTTGAATCATGGGACGATGAAACACCACTAGATGATGATGAAGTTGAAATTCCATTTTTTAAGGATTTCTCATTCGCTTGTGGGTCTGGCTCTATTAATGATTTTATTGTTAATGAAAAGCGCAAGTTGCGTATGTCTAAGTCGACATTGCGTAATCTATCTATAACAAAAGACAATGCTGTTGCTGCTACCGCTACAGGGGATTCAATGTCCCCAACAATTCAAGATGGAGATACTATCCATATAGATTTAGGGCGCAAGGACATTAAGGATGGGCGAATATTTGTTATTTGTCTTGGTGGTTTGAATTATGCTAAGCGATTATATAATTTGCCTTTTGGTGGGGTGAGAATCGTTTCTGATAATTCTGAAGAATATCCAGAAATAAACCTAACAGCAGAAGAAAAAGAGACACAACAATTTCAAGTTATTGGTTGGATTTGGCAAATAGCTAGGATTGAAAGATGGTGAGAAACTGATTATATGCCCGCTTCGGCGGGTTTTTTATTGCCTGTAGAAAAATAAAAAATAAGAAATTATAAAAAATATTAGTAAACTTATTGACTACTAATATTAGTATGCTAATATTTACCTCACAGACAACAAAAAAGTCCCTGACATTCGACCGACGGGACTTTTACTCAAAGAGCGAGA
>JAVXBC010000110.1:0-9307 GCA_036660195.1 Acinetobacter sp. | reverse complement strand
ATTTTCATCTCAGTAAGTTACCACACTTTATATTGTGCTTAACTTCCTAAGACCCAATAAATATTCTTCATATAATCGTTCAGATGCCATCCAATTGTGAATGGATTGGCTGCTATTTATTTGTTCTTGCATATCTGAACCCCAAAATTTTATAAAATTTAAGTTTGCTTTAAATTAATTTTGAAATATCTATTCTTCTTCCAACCACCCACAGTGCTTGCATTTAATTGCTGACAATCGAATCGTTTCACTACACATTGGACAGGCTTTAGTTTCATTATCCTGTACTTGGATTGAATTAAATGCGTAAAACGGATCACCTACCACCTTTATATTTGAATGGTTCGGAATTGCATTTTTTTTGGTTTGTGAGTTAGGTAAAGTGTAATCTGACACATCCTCATCCGAGGATTCAGATTTAAATAAGAATGGGGTAAGTAATAAAATAATGCAGCCAAGAAATAGAAAGACCCAGCCAAATTGAAGTTGAACCGAACTCATCATTGCTTCAGCTAGCCCGCCGAAAGGATTTCCTTTGAGATGCTTAGCTAACTCGGCTTTTGTTTCTGAAATCTTACTGGTTATTTTATAAAAGTAATAAATAACAATGATTAAAGAAAGTCCGCTAGTGAGCCAAAGTAATCTTATTTTTTTGAAAAATACTAAAATAATAGAAAGGATGGCTAAACCGCAGATGATATAACCATCGCCCTTTCCGTTATTAATCAAGTTAATATTTCCTAAAATCGGGACACTAATTACAGGCATGAATACTGCGATAAGTAAAACCAATGCACCGACAAAACCAACAAGTTGTTGCTTAGAAATTTCCATTTATTATTCTCACTTATTTTTCACATCAATTTTAAAAACCTGACCGTGACACGTCCACACGGCAAATTGTTGCATATCTATATCGTATTTATATTCTGTTGCCGCACACGAGTAGTGACCATCTTGATAGATAAAATATCGTGGGCGAGGTTTTCCCATTTTCTTCAGTAGACTTTGTTCGCTATCACCAAGACTGACCAACTCAAATGATGAACGCATTGAATTAGTCTCACGAGCAAGTACTCCAGAAGAAATTAATAATGATGCAACCCCAATTAAAAAAATATTATTCATAATGTTTACCATTTTTATTAATCGCACACAATCTAACAAATGATTTATTGATTGTCATATTTATTTTAGAGTTATTTTTATTCACTTTTATTACTGTTATAGATTAAAAACAAATGATTCAAATAAATTCTTTCTCATGTATAAATCACTTCATACGATGCCGCTTTAAAATATCTGCACTCATCAACACATACAAATCTTGTAAATCTTTTCGATTAGATTGCGCTAATAGTTGTTGATGCAAATTCAAAATATTTTGATCCCCGCGCATCGCTGGGCCAGTCTGCATCTGCTTGGGATCATTATGAATGGCTTTATTAGCTGTTTCTATTATCAAGGGATAGAGCAAACTAAAATCGACCTGCTCCGCATCGACCACTTGCTTTGCCATGTCATAACAATAATTACTAAAATTACAGGCAAATACTGCTGCCAAATGCAAAGTCTGACGTTGCGTTGAACTATATTGATAGACTCGATTGCTTAGGCTATTTGCCAATTCGATCAAAATGTCTACATCTTGTGATTGAGTCGCTTCGATAAATAATGGTGTTTCCTGCCACGCAATTTCACGTTCTAAACTAAACGTTTGTAAGGGATAAAATACCCCTGCACGTGGATGCGATTGCCCCAATACAGAAATATTGGTACTGCCTGAAGTATGTACCACTAAATTTTCAGTTAAATACGGCGCAATAGATTCACTGACCTCAGCAATCGCTTGATCACTCACGGCGATGATCACTACATCGGTTTGCGGATTGAGCTGAGTAACTTGAGCAATCGCTTGAGCATTCACTTGATGCGCTAAATATTGCGCATGATCTAAGTTGCGACTAAATACCTGCACAATCTGATGTTGTGATTTCAAAGCCAACGCCAAATGTGTCGCGACTCGCCCTGCCCCAATCAATGTAATTCGCATAAAATTAATCTAAAACGGTTTGCCTATTTTATACATACCCACAAAAAAAGGATGAGTAAATTTACTCATCCTTTTTTATTACATGTATTAGTTTAAATTATTTAAATAAACGACACGTTCAACGGTTTTTTGGGTAAAACATTTGGTGTATTGAATTTGCTGGTCTTGTTGACGCATATTTTCATCCCAGTAATTCGATTGTTTCTGATAAGTTTCTTGATCTTTTTCAGCAATTTCATTGACGTTTTTTTGAGAAAGTACTTTACAGTCAATATCTCGCTTTTCAAACCAATCCGATTGATCTTGCTGTAATTGCATTTTTTGTTCAGCGCTAAATTTATCCCAAGTTAAATTTAACCGATCAACTTGTTTAGATTTCTCAGCATCTAACTCTTTATTACGAATATCCATTGCCTTTTGCGCCAAATCTATCTGCGCTGCTCTTTGCACTTCATATTGCTGATTAGATTCTGCACTTTCTTGTTCAAGCTGTTGATTTTCTTTTACATAAGCAACGTATTGGACAGCTTTGGTTGCCATAAAGACCACACCATCAATAACAGCGTTCTGATTAGGAATCGTAAAAACTAAACCGTCTTTATCGGTCTTAGTGATGTCATATAAAAAACTACCTTTTAATTGATCATTCTCTAAAGTTAAAGAATATTCTTGATCAGAAAAATAGTCAGACAATGTACGTGAACTAGAATCGCCTTCACATTCATCACAATTTTTTTGTTGTTCTGCATAGGCATTTTCAGCACGCTTTTGTAGACCATTTGGAAAGGTAATGACTAACTGACTTTCACAGTTCAACTGAGATTTAGACGCTTGCTCAGTTTTATCTGCCTCTAAAGTGCGTACATTTTTGATTTCAAACTTTAAACCTTTATTAATTTTTTCTAAAATGTCATGGTCAGCTTGGTAGCCACTGTCACGTAAACTACGATCAATTTGTTGTAAATAATCTTTTTTCAATGAATCTTGAATTTGATTTAAATTATCCTGATGCGTACAACTCCATTCTGAAACTGTCTGATCAACTGCGGTAGTTTGCTCTTTTGGTTTAAACTTATCGCAGCCAGAAATTAAAATAGTTGCAGTTATTGTGCTAAATATAAAAAACTTTTTCATGTTATTGCCCTCTAATTTTGTTTTTCGGGGCGAATTCTACTTAATTTAAATCAGTATTTTTGTATCTTTAAGTAAATAACAGCATTTATAACCAGAAATTATAAATAAATGATCAAAAAAAGGGCTATTTATTAATAGCCCCCTTTTTATATTTTGAATAATAAATAAACCTTTAACTCATCCAATTTAAGGATTTACCGAAAATTCAATACGGCGGTTTTTAAAACGACCTTCATCAGTAGCATTGTCAGCAACTGGGTTATCTGCGCCATTACCGACCGCATTAAGTTGAGCAGCGTCCACACCTTGACTCACTAAATAATCAACTACAGATTGTGCACGACGTTGCGATAACGCCTTGTTACTGTTGGCATTACCAGTCGAGTCGGTATAACCTGAAACGGTTAATTTTGCATCTTTAACACTTTTCAATAATGTCGCTGCTTTATCCAAAATGGCTTTATTGGCATCTGGAATTTGATGTGAAGCCGTCGCGAAATTAATTATTTGTAGATTTAATGCCGATGAAACTGCATTAATATCGACTTTGTTTGCATCAATCGTGGATAAAGCATCTCCTGCCGCAGTTAGACTGTTAGTGACCGATTGCTCTTGAGTAACAGGTGCTTCAACTGTGACTTCGGTATTTGGCACAAGTGTTTTAATACTTCCCATGAGTGTATTCAGTTGAGCTGCATCACCACCTTTTAAAGTAATTTTGTCGCCAACCCAATCCAGTGAAACATTTGGAACACCTTTCAGTAATGCCAATACACCTGCTACGCCTGTTTGATCGGTAAATGTTGCAGCGTAATTTGAACCAGTACCGAGTGCACAATCTTGCGTAGATGCAAAAATTTCTTTTACTTTCGCTTGTACGGTTGCTAAGAAGCCCTGATCACCCACACCAATTTGACACTGTGAAACTGCGCCTTTGGCATCCGTACTAAGGGACAAGGTCGCTGGTGTTGTTTCCACAGCGGCAACTTGTGGCGTTTCTCTTTCCACAGGATTTACAGGAACATCCATTTGTTTATTTTGGCAAGAACGCCAGAGCCACGCCAACAATAGACCTAGCACAATTATCGCAATAATTGGCCATATCGCACGACTTTTCGTTGGTGGTGTTACCACTGGTGTGCGATTGGTTAAGTTAGAAACATGCGCATTTGCTGTTGGAATACCACCAATCCCTAATGGTGCAAGTAACCCAACTGCCCAAGTCGGTAAATGTTCACGAATTGAGTCGGCATGTTGTTTTAAATATTGAATAATACTTTGAGAATCGTTACCTGCTTCATTCGAAAGCGCAGTTAAACTCTGTGGAATGGCTTTATTTAAAGTTTGCTCAGTTTCAATTGAAGAAAGCTGACCCGTATTAATATGAGTGAGTAGACCATTTTTCACCTGCTCATTTTGACCGAATAAATCAGACAACGATGGTGAAACAGAATCTTTTAATTTTTGAATAAGTTCAGGTTTAGCGGCTAATACCGAAAGTAAAATCGGATAGAATTTTGACAGTAAATTACTTTTTTCGTTAGATAAACCGTCTTGATCATTTAGCAGCCCAGAAGTGACCTTTTGTTTTAGCAATTCTATGGGGTTTATAGACATTATGATTTTCTCCAGCACATTAAATTTATAATATTCAGACCACTTATAAATAAGAATTTTAAACGTAGCTGATCTGATGCTTTTTTATTCTAATCATTTGTGTTGTTTTTATTCATTTTTATATAATTTAACTACAATACTTACATCTCATTTTACAAAGCAGAACAAAACTCGTGTCTTGTTCTGCCTTATTAGCTATTTTTACGCAAACATCGTCACAACTTTGCCTTGAAGCAGTTGCCCAATTAAAGGGGTATTTTTACCTTGAGAAATAATGGTTTCTTTTGACACAGTCCATTGCAACGCTGGATCAACCAATATCCAACCTGCTTCACGTTGCCAACGCTCGGTCATATTGGCAACTTCAGCAGGAATCGAGGTGACTTTTTGAACCCACTCTAAAGGTGAAAATACATTTTCCTCAATCAGTTGCACACCTAAGGCTACATAAGTATCAAATGCGCTAATGCCTGATAATGTTTCAGCAAAAGGTGCCATTTTCGCAGAGCTGCTTAAAGGTTCATGATGCGTACAAATTGCATCAATCACGCCTTCTTTGACACCTTGACGAAGCAATGCTTTGTCTTGTTCAGAGCGCAACGGTGGGCGTACGTGTGCAAGTGAATTAAAACCATCAATCAAATGCTCAGTTAAATGTAATTGATGCATCGCTACATCGGCAGTCACTGGCAGACCTTTGGCTTTTGCAGCACGAATCAGCTCTACAGATGCACCACAAGACAACAAACCGAAATGTGCTTTTACGCCAGTCGCTTCAATCATCAATAAATATTTGGCGATGGCGACCGTTTCAGCAATCGCTGGAATCATCGGTAAACCTTGACGCGAAGCGATGAATCCCTCGTGTACACAACCATCTTTTGCCAATTGTGGTTCTTCTGCATAAAACACCACAGTCAAATCTAAACCAGCAGCATATTCTAAGGTTCGAACGACCACATCATCATTTTCAAATGCGGCATTGGCATTGGATACGGCAGTACATCCACCTTTCTTTAAACCTGCCATATTGGCGGGTTGTTTGCCATTCAAGCCTTGCGTTTGCGCCCCGATGATCTGGAGATAAATTCCGCCATCTAACTGTGCTTTTTCAATTAAGCCATGAATCAGTGCGCCATTATCTTGCACAATGGGCTTAGAATCGGGCGGTGTAATGACATGTAAAATGCCATTGGCACGTGCTGCTTTGCCTTCCGATTTTAAAGTTCCATGCTGTTGTTGACCGGGCTCGCGTAAGCGTGCGCACAAATCAACCATGGTTGGCATCAGCCATTTGCCTTGACCATCAATGCTTTCATCAATTTGCGTAACGGCATCAATCAATTTGCCATTTTCAAGATAAACCGTTTTGACTTGATCTGTTTTTTGAATCGGATCGAGCACACGGACATTTTCAATTTTTACAATACTCATGTGAACTATCCTTTACAGCGCAATCGCTTCAATTAAACCTTGTTCTTGCAACTGACCTTGCATTGCCAGTGCCAATACCGCCATGCGAACCGCAATACCATTGGTTACTTGTTTTAAAATCACCGATTGATCGCCATCTGCCACGCTAGAGTCAATTTCTACACCACGATTCATCGGGCCTGGATGCATAACAATACAATCAGGTTTTGCCAAAGCCAAACGATCTTGATTCAAACCGTACATTTTATAAAATTCTGATTGCGAGGATAGCGCAGGAGAATCAATCCGTTCATTTTGAATGCGGAGCGCAATAATCACATCACAATCGGTCACACCTGCATCCATTTTGTTAAATAAACGCACATGCTCGCCATATTCTTGAAATGCGACAGGCAATAAAGTATTTGGCGCAATAACTCGAATATCTTTACAGCCGAGTGTTTGCAAGGCAGCGACATTAGAACGTGCAACGCGTGAATGTTTAATATCACCGATGATTGCAACTGTTAATTCTTCAAAAGGTTTTTTGGTTTCACGGCGAATAGTCAACATATCCAACATCGCTTGAGTTGGATGTGCATGGCGACCATCGCCCGCGTTAATAATCGCCACATTGGGGCAAACATCTTTGGCAATAAAATGCGCAGCCCCAGAAGATGAATGGCGCACCACAAAAATATCTGCTGCCATCGCTTCTAAGTTCCACAGCGTGTCACGTAAGGTTTCGCCTTTCGAGGTACTAGAACGGGCAATATCAATATTTAACACATTGGCAGATAAACGTTTGGCTGCGGCTTCAAATGTAGTGCGAGTACGAGTGGAATTTTCAAAGAAAAGATTCATCACCGTCAGCCCTTCAAGTAGCGGACGATTGATCAAATTATTATTGTCATCTAAAAAGCTTTGCGCTGTATCTAAAATCTGAGTCAGGCTTTGTTTGGAAAGCCCTTCAATAGTGAGAAAATGCTTTAAATTTCCTTGTTGATTCAATTGAACCTGACTCGGTTGATGTAGGGCCGCAATATGCATATTAGATTCCTGTAGGTCGAATCACCAAAACCTGCATAGTGTAGCCCAATTCTTGCTTTTCGCAGAACAACTTTTCGCCCTTATGTTGCAAAAAAAATGAAGCAATTGCACCATTTTTAGTTAGCGCAATGCACCAATATAATGATGAGAAACCTGTGCTTGGTAAATTTCTTCGGCAGTCACTTCCTGAGAATAGGTTTCAAAATCTTCCATTTTTTCTAAGGCTTCAATTTGAATCTCCTCAACCTCGAGCATAGGCGGTTCAGGGTATAAATCAAGACAGTTACTCAAGCGTGCGACTTGCCGTTGTAATTCAACATCTTGGGTAGCCAAAGCCAGTTCAGCTATATAACGTGCATAACTTTGATCTTGTACCAAATACATCACATCAATTACACGTCCACAAACACGTCTTAAACGCACGTACATTTGCGTGGCAACGGCAAAGGCTTCGGAATTGACTACATTTTCTGGATTAATTTTTGCGTTCATAACGTCCTCACATCGTTGGGAGAAGTATTTCTTGAGAATACGTTTTGGAAAATGCAAAAGCTGTACCAACTTTTAAAACTACTTAAACAATCGAGTTAAAATTTAAAAATAAAGCCTGATCTATTGCGATTAAATTAGGTTAAACATACTGGAATCTAAAGTTAAAGCGGTAAATCACGTAAATATGCACCGACAGAGTAGGAAAAAATCAGTTAAAATAGCCGATTGCTAAAACCGCTTTTGGAACATGAAATGAATTCTACACAACGTCTGACAAACTATTGGGTGACCTGTGCGGATGGACTTGAAACCTTATTAGAACAAGAACTTGAACAATTAGGGATTCAAAACATTCAACGCTTTGCCGGACGTTTGGTGTTCAAAGGTTCATTGGAAAATGCGTATCGCATTTGCTTGTGGTCTCGCCTTGCCTCTCGTGTGTTATTACCAATTCATACGCATGAACTAGACTTTACCCATGATGCACGAGATGTGGCGGAAGAGCTTTATGAAGGTGCATTGAGCTTTGATTGGTCACTCATTTTTGCACCACAAAGCACTTTTGCAGTTCGTTTGCATGTAGAGCGCGACATTAAAGTGAACAGCCAGTTTGCCACCTTGCGTGTTAAAGATGGTGTGGTCGATTCCTTTATGGAAGCCGTTGGTAAACGTCCGAGTATTGATATTAAACAACCAGAAATTACCCTTTATGTTTTAGCAGGCAAAACAGAACACACCTATTGCTTGGATTTATCTGGCGATTCTTTGCATAAACGTGGTTATCGCCACTTTATGACCGATGCGCCAATTAAAGAAAACCTTGCCGCGGCAATACTACAAAAAGCTGAATTCTCAAAATACCAACCCGATATTTTGCTTGACCCAATGTGTGGTTCAGGCACGTTTATTATTGAAGCTTTGATGATGTTGACAGATCGAGCTCCGGGTTTAGTACGCCGTTTCGGTTTTAATGGTTGGCATGGTCATGATCGTGAATTATGGTTATCAATTAAAGACGAAGCGACGGAACGTCACGCAACTGCCTTAGAACGACCTTTACCGAAGATCTACGCTTACGATGCTGACTGGGAAGCTGTCAAAGCCACGCGTCAAAATATCATTGCAGCAGGTTTCGAAAAGTTACTGGAATTTATTCAAATAGAAGAACGTACTTTAGCCGATTGGGATGATTTTCACGCCGAAGGTAAAAAAGCCTTTATCGTGACGAATCCACCGTATGGCGAACGTTTGGGCGATAAAGCTTCAAGCCGTTCACTTTATTTAGGTTTATCTGCCTTATTACAAAAGAATTTTCCGAATCAGCGCGCAGCGGTGATTGCCGCGCAAGTTGAACAAGCGGATGTATTGGCTTTTAATGATCCGCAAATTTTACGATTAATGAATGGTAAATTACCCATCTATATTCGTTTTGGCACGATTAAACCAGCGACCGTTTCACAACCCTTTTTAGCCAACTGGCAAGTTCAACAGTTTGAAAAAATTGAAGGTGCTGAAGACTTTACCAATCGTTTGCAAAAAAATATGCAA
>JAVXBC010000109.1:0-9350 GCA_036660195.1 Acinetobacter sp. | reverse complement strand
TCGCCAGCTTTTAAATACTAAACCTCCCAACGCTAGTTGGGAGGTTTTTTTATTGCAAGGGGCTTATGCTAATATCTCCATACATTTGAAGATGAACATTGAATTTATATGAAAAAAAGCTTGTTTGTGTTGGCCATTGGTCTAGGAATTTCAAACATGGCATTTGCAAGTAATGACTTGGAAACTGGTTTAAATGCTTACCATCAGCAGAATTATAAGGCTGCTTTTGCAAGTTTTGAAACATTGGCAAAAACAGGAAATGTCCAAGCAATACACTATTTAGCAAGTTTATATTTTCAAGGTTTAGGTGTCCCAAAGAATGTAGAGAAGGCTTTTAATTTATTTAATCAATCTGCTCAAAAAGGATATGCTCCCTCCTTAGCGAACCTTTCGATTATGTATTATGAAGGTACTGGAGTAAAACAAGATCCAGAGACGGGCTTTAAATATACTGAAAAGGCTGCGGATGCAGGAGATTTGCAATCTCAATTTAATTTAGGTAATGCGTTCCGCAAAGGGAGTTTTGTTAAACAAGATTACACTAAAGCTGCTTTTTGGTATGGAAAATCAGCAAAAACTGGCTATTCTTTTTCTCAAAATGAATATGGTTTATTATTTGCCCAAGGTTTAGGTGTTGAACAAGATTATTATAAAGCTTACGCATGGATTAGTGTTGCAGCCGAAAAGGGAAATGATCAGGCAATTAAAAACTTGAAGAACTTTACCCAAATTTTCAATATTCAAGAAATGAAAAAGGCTAATGAACTAGCCAATCAGTATAAAATACTTTATCTTAGATAAAAAAATAGATATTCCCTCTAAAACTCAACTCTTTATTTCAATGGGATTAAAATGATGAAGAGTTGTACCTTGATAATTACTATTAACAACTTTATATTCTCCGCAATAATAAATTTTACTTTAAGTTAAACTGTATTTACAAAAAAATATAGTATGGTTACATTAGTCATATTTTTATAAATAAAAAATCTTATTCCATACTGGGGTTGGATTGAGGGAAGAAAAGGAATGATTATGAATAAAAAGCAACTTGCATTAAAATTTTCTGCAATTGCTGTGTCTGTATTATTGGCAAGTTGTGGTGGTGGGAGCTATTTTGATAAAGCAAATAGTTCTGGCGGTAGCACAGCCACAACTCCAGCAGCGACAGTTACTCTTATTATACGAGATGTAACAGGCTTTGCGGTTCCTGTTGCGGTTGTCAAAATTGGTGATTCAGAGATAATCACTAATGAACAGGGCATTGCTACGTTTAGCTTAAGAAGTGGTAAAACGTATTCTGCTAAAATTACAGCGACTGGTTATGAAGAGACTACTGCTAACGTCGTGGTACAAGGGGGAGTAACAACTGTTACGCAAACTATTAGGATAGCTCCTCTAACTGCTGCTACAAGTACAGTAACAGCTCGTGTCTTTGATGGTGAAGCAGGCACAATTTTAGCCAATACCCAAATTCAAGTTGGCACTCAAACCATGACAACTAGTGCTAATGGGGATGTGACGCTAAGTAACATTACAGCGAGTGAGCGAGTACTTTATAATATAAATAGTCAAGGTTTTGCTCAACAATCCCTTGCACTTGACGTAATTGCTGGTCAACCAAGTAATGTCAATATCCAATTACTACCTCTGCAATTAGCTGGTAGTTTTAGTGCTACTACAGGTGGCAGTGCAACGCTTAGTAATTCACCAACTCAAGTTGATGTAGCCGCTAATAGTTTAGTGCGTAATGATAGCCAAGCTATTGTTGGTGATATCTCAGTAAATATCGCTTCAATTAATTCAATACTCAATATTCATCAATTACCTGGTGAATTGGCAACTGTAGATAGTGCTGGGCTGAAACAACCAATAGAAAGTTTTGGTGCAATGGTGATTAATGCTGTTGATGATACAAAAGCAGACGTATCGCTTAAAGCAGGTAGTGTAGCAACGATTCATATCCCTGTTGTTTCAAGAAGTACAACACTACCAGCTACAACGCCATTGTATATTTACAATGTTGTAAAAGGATACTGGGAAGTAGATGGTTCTAATGTATTAACTTTATCTGCTGATAAAAAATATTATACGGGTACTACTAGCCAGTTTGGTGCAGTAAGTGCTGCGGCAACATATCAAACAGTGAATGTTACAGGCTGTTTGGCTGATGGAAATGGTTATAGCTTGCAGAATGTGCCTGTATCTCTCGAAGGTGTAGATTATTCAGGTTATACAACTGCGATTACGAATAGTGATGGAATATTTACGATTTCTGCACGCGCTAGTTCAACAGTAGTTGTATCTGGACAATTAGGGAAATCTATCAGTAACACGAATAAGATCACAACGACGACCACAGCTTCTAATATGACTCCTTGTTTGGAAATGACTAATTTAGCAAACAATGTATCTATAAAATTAACGTGGGGCGTATCACCAAGTGATGTAGATTCTCATCTATTTACACCAAATGGTATATTTATTTCTTATCTTAATAAAGGTAGTGTAATAGCGGCACCATTTGCTTATTTAGATGTTGATGATACTAGTAGCTTTGGACCAGAGATTGTAAGCTTACGTCGTTTAATGGTAGGTGACTATAACTATGTGGTGCATAATTATTCTGCAACATACTTTCCTGGATTAACTAACTCACCAACGCGTGTTGAGTTAAATACACCTACAGGCTCTCAATTGTTTGTTCCTACTGTCGGAGAGACAGTGAGTGGCGTCAGCAAAGATTATTGGCATGTATTTACACTAAGAGTGGATGCAAATTGTAATATTAATATTATTCCTGTTGGGCAATGGCTGAGTAGTGAAGATTCACTGAAAAAATCAGTAGAAACACCAGTTTATTGCACACCAAGTTAATTAGTAAATAGTATCAACTCGTAATAAAAAACGGCTTTCGAGCCGTTTTTTATTTTACAATCAGTTAAATTATTAATTAATCATCCAACAAATCCATTTGTTTTGCTAACTGATACAAGTTATTTGATCGGTTACCTGTACGACAAAACATTAAAATAGGTTTAGGTAGTTCGTTAAAATGATTGGCAAAAGTTCGCACGTCTAGCTCAGTAATTTGCCCTGCAACGACTGGTTGATAAACATAATCCAAACCTGCGGTTCTCGCTGCTTCTTCAATTTGGGCCGTGGTTGGTTGATCTGCACCACCTTCTAAATCTGGGCGATTATTAATTATAGATTTGAATCCTTTTTCAACGACTTGCTCTACATGTTCAGGGCTAATTTGACCGGCAAAACCCACATTTTCTGACATCTTGTCACTCCAAAAATACACAAAACATTTTATGCTCTATCATAGCATTAAGCCCGATCTTGAGTTTAAATGTCTATAGTAATTAAATGACCATAAGTCATAAAATAAGCGCGATGGAGCGTGTATGCATAACTATACAGTTGAGCCGTTATATGTTTCCAATAATGATGAAACGCTAGCGGCAGACTTTTATCTTCCAAAAGCAAAGACAAAACCCGCTGTAATTTTAATGGCGCATGGTTTCGCTGGATTACGCCAGTTCAAACTAGTTCAGTACGCCCAGCGCTTTGCCCAAGCAGGTTATGCGGTGATTCTATTTGATTATCGTTATTGGGGAGGCAGCACAGGAAAGCCTCGTGAATTAATTTCCTTAAATGCACAATTAGATGATTGGAAAACTATGATTCAATTTGCATCTAATTGTAAATTGATTGATCGTCGTCGAATCGTGTTGTGGGGGACATCGCTCAGTGGTGGCTACGCGCTCAGTTTGGCAGCAGACCTGAAAAATATTCAAGCAGTCATGGTGCAAATGCCTTACGTTGATGGTGCTGAAACTGCAAAACTGTATCCATTACAACGATATCCTGAAGCTTTAAAGCGTTCTAGCCAAGATTACATGGGCTCCAAGATGGGTTTGGTGGTAAAGACCTTACCTGTTGTCGATCAGCATAATCTTTGCTTCTTACCGACTTCCGACAGTTATTATGGTTTTCACTCGATTGTGAATCCAGATTATTATTGGAGTGGTGAAGTGCCAGCGCGCGTGTTCTTTAATTTAATGCGTTATCGTCCGATTCAGTTTGTGCGCAAGATTAATATTCCTGTACTTTTTATTGCGGCTAAACAAGATAGTTTGATTCCGATCCAGTCGAGTCGTGAAGCGGCAACCAATATTGCACCTTTTGTCAGTTATCACGAATGGGAAATGAAGCATTTTGATGCTTATCACGGCATTTGGTTTGAAAAGGCAATCACCACACAATTAGAGTTTCTACATCAACATATTGGAGTAATCTAAAATGATGATTGTTTGTGCATCGTGCGGTGCGAAGAATCGTGTTGCAGAAGAAAAATTGGCAATGAATCCGAACTGCGGGCAATGCCATCAAAGCTTACTTTCAGGTGTACCAATTGAACTGAATGAGCAAAATTTCAGTAACTTTTTGAGCAATACTGACTTACCTATTTTTATTGATTTATGGGCAGAATGGTGTGGGCCATGCAAAATGATGGCACCAAATTTTGCTCAAGTGGCGAAGCAAAACCCTCAAGTGATTTTTGCCAAAATAGATACCGAAGCAAATCCACGTTTAAGCGCGGCCTTCAATGTTCGCAGTATTCCAACCTTGGTTTTAATGAATAAGACCACAGAGTTGGCGCGGATCAGTGGCGCATTGCGTGCGCCAGAATTGCAACAATGGTTAGATCAACAATTAAAACAACATCAAGGACATTCAAATGACTGAGGGATATGATCAACCGAAAGGGACGCTATCTTTACAAACGATTGCCATGCCTGCGGATACCAACTGGGGCGGCAGTGTTTTCGGTGGATGGTTGGTTTCTCAGATGGATTTGGCAGGTGCGATTCATGTAGAACGAGTCAGTCATGGACGTTGTGCGACAATTTCGATTCATGAAATGACATTCTTAATCCCTGTCAGCGTCGGTGATGTTGTGTCGTGTTATACCGATGTGATTAAGATTGGGAATACGTCAATTCAGGTGCATATCGAAGTGTGGAGTATTAACAATCATCGTGCTGTGCCAGTGAAAGTCACTGAAGGAATTTTCACTTTTGTTGCAATTGAAAGTAATGGAGCGAAACGAACAGTTCCTGACGATGTGAGAAAATTATTTGAGCTGAGTAAACAGTAAATAAAAAAGCCCAAAATAATTTGGGCTTTTTTGCATTTGAATTATTTTTTACGTTTTGGTAACCATGCCCAAAGCATTTCACAATGAATGGGTTGATTACCTGAATCATCAATGACAGTCACTGGAATGAGCAATTCGCCTTTCTCGTTCTCTGCAATTAATTTCTGTTGATCAGCGGATAATGTTGCAGTTGCAGTTAAGCCACCTTGTGCAATTTTCAAATAATCTACATGCAAAGATTTAATCAATAAAATACGATTATCAGGCACATGTAAACCTGTTAGAAAACCAGTCGCTGTTTCAGCTAAAAGTGCCATTGCTGCTGCATGAACGCCTTTAATATGATTTTGCATATTGCGTTGGTTTTCAATACGAACAGTTACATGATCTTTATCGACTTCTAAATAGCGAATATTGGCAGTGCCGACCATAGGAACAACACGACCAAAGGCTTTACTCCATAAAGTGCTACGAATACTTTTAGGAAATTTAGAGGTGGTTTTAACCAATGTATAAAGACGGTTATCTTTTGCCATAATGGAACCTATTATTAATCTTTGAAATTATTGAATTGGAGTGGCAAGCCGAACTGTTGTTCACGTAAAAAGTTCATGACCTGTTGCAAGGTATCGCGCTTTTTATCTGTGACACGGATTTTGTCGCCTTGAATAGAAGATTGCGCTTTAATCCCGCTTTCTTTAATGGCTTTATTAATTTTTTTTGCGGTATCAGAGTCAAGTCCATCTTTCAGTTTAACCACTTGTACGACATTTTTTCCTGACGCTGCGGCTTTTTGCGGATCGAGTGCTTGCACATCAATTTTGCGTTTATAAAAGTGATTTTCCATCATGGTATAGACTTGTTCACATTGGAAATCACTTTCAGTTGAAATTTTGATTTCCTTATTTTTCTCATTTAACTCAATCGAAACATCTTGCCCACGAAAGTCAAAACGTGTGGCAATCTCTTTTTCGGTGTTTTGCACAGCATGATTAACTTCAAATAACTCTAATTCAGAAACAATATCAAAAGAAGGCATGGTTAGACCTTTACAAAGGGAAAGAATATTTGAGATGCTAAGGGTGTTTTCTTCATTTGCCAAGTGTTGTTTACACCAAAGGAGTGCGTAATGATCCGTAAACAAGAAATTACAACATTTGAGTTTCCCGATGATGCTGTCATTTGGGATGTTCGAGATGCTAAATCTTTTGCTGAAACGCATGTGAAAGGCGCAAAAAATCTGCCAATTGGCGATTTAAATAATGACAGTTTGGCTCAAATTGCCACAGATCAGCCGATTTATATTTTATGTGGCGGCGGCAGTAAAGCACCTCGTGCAGCAGAACTTTTAGATAGTTTCGACGCATCTCGTGAATACGTGGTTTTAGTCGGCGGCACACGTGCAGCACGTGATGCAGGGATGCCTTTAGAACAAGGCGCTTAATTCGCGAAGCAAGTTGTCAAAATCCTAAGCTATTTTGGCAACTTGGAAAATGCATTAAAATAAATGACACCAAATCATAAAATTCAGCCGTCAATTTTTGCCTGAATAGTAAGGTTTTTTGATTTTTACTTGTTTATTAAATCGTTGTGGATTGAGTTTATCCAATAAAGTTTGCGGAATAGGGCAAGCCTCGCCCAAAACCAATGCAGCAAGCACTTCACTACACAAAGGTGCAAATAAAAAACCTTTAGAACCTAAGCCGGCGAAGGTGTAGATTTCACTGCCATTTTCCACTTTTCCAAGCAATGGAAAGTAATCCAAGCTTTGCGCACGAACGGAAGCGCGACCTTGCCAAGTCTCGACCGCAGGAAGCAGTTGTGCATAATCAGGAAAGACATTGTGGATAAGTTGGTAGTTATGCACATGATCTTCTTGTAGCACATCCGTATCTTCTCGATTCGGGTAAAAGGACGCACCTAAGATAAGATGTGCTGCATTTAGCTGCATACAATAACCGCCATAACTATAGGCGTGATCAAGCGGCAAGGGCTGTTGCTGATGATTTACCCAGCTGACTTGCCCACGAATTGGTTTGAGTGATGGGTAATGTTCAAAGAGTTCAGCACTTTGTTTTGCACAGCACACGATGACGTGATCAGCTGTTGCAATCAACTGTTGATCTTGCCATAGCTCGGTTTGAGTCGCTATTGATTTTAAAGCGGAAATCTTGGCAATTTTTAATTTAATATTTTCATGTTGTAAAATTTCATCACGCAATTGTTGCGGAGAAATCGCTCCTGCGTGATGTAAGGTCAAACTTGGGTAATTTGTTTCGGGGAACTGTTTACTATCGTTCGGAGATAAAATTTGTTCAGGATATTGATCAATTAGCCCAAGCAATTCATCGGCATTTTTTAATGCTATTTGTTGAATTTGAATCGGTCGAAAGGCTTTAAAGCGCGGATAAAAATTTAATGCCTGTTGCCAACTCAAGGTCATCAAATGTTCATGCGCTTGATCAACTGGACACAGTTTCGGATTAAGTAAGGCGAGCGGATTACCTGATGCGCCTGAAAGTGGCGCTGTTTGCTCGTAGATCGTGACTTCATGCCCGCGTTGTGCAAATGCCCATGCAGTGCTTAAACCTGCGATTCCTGAGCCAATAATGGCAATTTTTCGCTGCCTAGCGTTTGGCGCTTTAAATTCTTTTTCTGAATCTAGTGATGGATTTTTAGTTTGCGTAGGATCGAGCCAAATAGCTTTAAGCATTTCTCGTTTATGAGCAAAACCACGTGGACGACTGATTTGAACACCGTGTTGTTTTAAGCCACGTTTCAGTACACCAGCCACACTAAACGAGGAAAATGTTGTGCCTAAGTCGGATAATCGCACGATATGATCAAGCACATTTTCTTGCCACATTTCGGGATTACACGCGGGCGCAAAACCATCCAGAAACCATGCATTAACTGCCTGCGTTTTTGGAATCGTCGGGAAAATGTCTTGGGCATCACCCAACCATAAATCTAAGCTAAAACGTTCTACTGGAAAACTTAGGCGGTGACAGCCTGCGATTGGTAGGGGATATTGCGCAATCAGTTGTTCAGCTAAAGGTTTAAGTTCTGTCCAAACTTCAAGGGCACGAATCAAGTCCGCTTTGGTCAGAGGGAATTTTTCAACGCTAATCACATGCAAATGGCTGTGATTGACAGGTCTTATCTGTTGCCAAAGCTGCCATAAGGCTAAAATATTTAAGCCAGTGCCGAAACCCGTTTCGCCAACACAAAAGTATTGATAGTCGTTGAGTTGAGAAAGGCGATCGCTTAAATCATTACCATTTAAAAAGACATGGCGTGTTTCAAGTAAACCGTTATCTTTGGAAAAGTAGACATCGCCAAATTGTTTAGAAATTGGAACTTCGATGCCATCGACTATTTGCCAGTCTAATTCAGCAGTTTGTATTTTTGAGGAATGAGACATAAATAACCTAAGTTATAGATTCAGGTACAAAAATAATTTTTGAAAAATAATATCCTAGAAAAGTATTACTGATCGGTTATCACATATTCAGAATAAGCTACTTCGTCTTGTGCTGCACAAAAGCTTGAGTCGCTTTCGTTTGCTCAGGCTAGACCTACTTTGGTTTCGCCCAAAGTAGGCAAAGGCATTGTCATCTACAAAACCTGTTCACTTCTTTTCATTTAAATGATGTTATCGCAAAAACATTATCTTATTGATATCACGCAGGTTGTAGATGACTTTTTCGAGTATCTGATTACATACGAGTTTTGCTATATTTCAACGAGTGTTATTACCACTGACGGCGGCGTTTGGTGTAGACATAACTGGCAATAATAAACCCTAAAACAACCCCGGCCGCCAAAGTCATTGCGCCATATAAGAACATTTGCGCACTGCGTTCACTTTGTAAAACTTGCACTTGCACAATCAAGCTGTCATTTTTGAGTTGAAGTTCTTGGTTTTGCGCCAATGCTTCAAGATTGGCACTTTCCAATTGCTTTAAACGGTTGCTTTGATCTTGAACTAAAGCTTTTACTTTGGCGTCTTGCTGCTGCTTGGCTTTAATAATTTGTTCTGCGGTGAGCGGTTTTGGGGTAGCTGAAGCGGCTGCTGTATTTGACGGATTAGTCGCAGGTGTAGTTGGCGCAGTCGGTATTGCTGGTTCAACCGCCCAAGCATTTGCACTGAGTAAACTTAAAACGAAAAAGCTTTTAA
>JAVXBC010000108.1:6795-9363 GCA_036660195.1 Acinetobacter sp. | reverse complement strand
GACCCCCTGGTCCCAAACCAGGTGCACTACCAGGCTGTGCTATGCTCCGATTTTACTCAGCTTTAATGTATCGCACATCGTGCGGTACGGTGTGCATTCTAGGCTTGACCTCGCACCACGTCAACACCTAGTTGTAAAAAAATTGACTTTCCACTCTCAAATGTATATTTAACAAACACTTTAGCGCTTCAGCGAAGCACTAAATGCCAACATCCTATCGAGTGGTAATTTCGCCCGTTCAGCCAGTTTTGGATCGACCAAAATTTCCTGATCACCGTGCTGTAATACATGCAAAATACCATCTAATTCATTCATTGCCATCCATGGACAATGCGCGCAAGAACGACAAGTCGCGCCTTCCCCTGCTGTTGGTGCTGCAATCAATTCTTTATCAGGTGCGGCTTGCTGCATTTTATAGAAAATGCCGCGATCTGTTGCCACGATCATGGTTTTGTGTGGCAAGGTTTGAGCCGCTTTAATCAGTTGTGAGGTGCTACCAACCGCATCGGCAATCGCCACCACCGATTCAGGTGATTCAGGATGCACCAAAACTGCCGCATCGGGATATAACGCTTTCATTTGGGCAATGCCGCGTGCACGGAATTCCTCATGTACGATACATGAACCATCCCACAGCAACATCTCTGCGCCTGTTTTCTTTTGAATATAACGACCTAAATGTTGGTCAGGTGCCCAAATGATTTTCTCACCCAAACTATCCAAATGTTCAATGATTTCCACCGCACAACTTGAGGTCACCACCCAATCGGCACGCGCTTTCACCGCTGCCGAGGTATTGGCATAGACCACCACGGTATAGTCAGGATGTTGATCACAAAATGCAGAGAACTCCTCAACTGGGCAACCCAAGTCAAGCGAGCAAGTCGCTTCTAAGGTCGGCATCAATACGGTTTTTTCAGGCGATAAAATTTTAGAGGTTTCCCCCATAAATTTCACCCCAGCCACCACCAGTGTTTTCGCTGGATGATCACGTCCAAAACGTGCCATTTCTAAAGAATCGGATACACAGCCACCCGTTAGCTCAGCCAGTTCTTGCACTTCAGGATCGCAGTAATAATGCGCCACCAATACGGCATCACGATTTTTCAGTTCCGCGGCAATTTCGGCAAACTTCTGTTGTTTCACTTCTGGGCTAAGACTATTGTCTTTTGGTTCGCCCAAACGATCTAAATGCGCTTGCACAATATTTTTGGCTTCGTTCGCAATTAAATTCGTATCATTCATAAAACGTCTTCTCTATCCTGCGTGCTTGCACAAGGGCAAACTGATAACGTGGGTTCGTGGAGATTTTTGACCTCATCCATCATACAGCTTTAAAAAAAAGCCTCACGATGGAGGCTTTAGTATAGCGCAAAATTATGAACGATAATCGGCATTAATTTTGACATAATCGTAAGAAAAGTCACAGGTATAGACGGTGTCTTTTGCCGCACCACGTCCAAGATCAATGCGAATCATAATTTCTTTCTCCGCCATCACTGCCGCGCCTGCTTCCTCGGTATAGTCAGGGTTCGCACCACCATCAAGGCAAATTTGCACATCACCCAACCACACTTGAACTTGGCCGCTGTCTAAATTCGCTACGCCCGCCTTACCAATCGCCATCACAATACGCCCCCAGTTTGGATCGGAAGCGAATAATGCGGTTTTAATCAGTGGCGATTCCGCGACACTATAGGCAACATCACAACATTCCTGCGTATTCGAACCACCGTCCACCTGAACGGTGATGAATTTAGTCGCCCCTTCACCATCACGTACAATCAATTGCGCTAGGCGATTCATGATACGTGTAAGTACATCAAGCACTTGGGTATAACGTGGGTCGTCTTGATTTTGAATTTCAGCACCACCCGCCAAGCCTGTCGCCACAAAAATACAAGAGTCATTGGTCGAGGTATCACCATCAATGGTTATGCGGTTAAATGAATGTTCCACCGTTGTTTGTAATAGGCTTTGTACCAGTTCACGACTAATTGGGGCATCAGTCACCACAAAACTCAACATGGTCGCCATATTTGGGCGAATCATGCCTGCGCCTTTACTGATCCCTGTCATAGTATAAGTCACGCCATCCAACTCAAACTGTTCAGATGCGCCTTTCGGAGTGGTATCAGTGGTCATAATGCCCAATGCCGCATCCAACCAATGATCTGTATTCAGATCAGTTAAAGCAGGTTGAATACCTTGCACTAAACGTTCAATTGGCAGTTGCTCACCAATTACACCTGTGGAAAATGGCAAAATTTGATTTGCTTGCACACCTGTTAATTCCGCCAATTTGGCACACGTCGCTTCGGCATTTTGATAGCCGATTTTGCCTGTTGCAGCATTGGCATTGCCTGTATTGATGATCAGGTAGCGCGGCTGGTTTTGGCTGTTACTGCCTGCAAGATGTTTTTTACACAGTTGAACAGGCGCAGCTGCAAAAGCACTTTGAGTAAATACCCCTGCAACATTTGAGCCTTGTGCAAATTCAAAAATGACCAGATCACGTCGATTTGGATAACGTACATACGCCTCAGTTGAGCCAATTTTTACGCCCTG
>JAVXBC010000108.1:3803-6695 GCA_036660195.1 Acinetobacter sp. | reverse complement strand
CCAATCACCCGATGACACGGCGCAATAATCGAAATCGGATTTTTACCATTGGCAGCACCAACTGCACGCACAGCTTTTTCATTGCCCAGCTGAACGGCAATCTGCTTATAACTACGAGTTTCCCCATACGGAATTTCCAATAAAGCCTGCCAAACTTGCTGCTGAAATGCCGTGCCTTGAAAATCTAAGGGTAAATCAAATTGCTGACGCTCACCTGCAAAATATTGTTCTAACTGTTGTTTTACTTGATGCAGCATCGGATGTTGCTGATTTTCAACCAATTCCGCCAATCGCACCCGTTTGTGGTTTTCATTGTCCCACATCACCGCAACGAGGGCGTGATCATGTGCAACCAGTTTTAATGCACCCACGGGAGAGTCCATGTACATATAAACCAGTTGCATCAACATCTCCCTAATCTATTAATTTGATGAAAGTTTCATCAACACCAAACCAGACACAATCAATACCGCTGCGATCATACGCATAGCAGTCATTGGTTCATTTAAAATGATGATTCCAATAACAAATGATCCAATTGCACCAATTCCTGTCCAAATCGTATAAGCAGTTCCAAGCGGCAAAGTCTTCATCGAAATGGACAGCAAGACCACACTTAAAATCATAAAAATAATGGTCACGATACTCGGCGTGAGTTTGGTGAATCCATCGGACAATTTCATCGAATATGCCCAAATCACTTCAAAAATACCTGCCAAAATTAAAATTGCCCAAGCCATTTTTACACTCTCTTTCTAACAATGGTCAGGTCGTCCCAACATGATTTTTTGGAAAAGAGGTCGTCCCCTTTCATTCAAGAATTTTACTGTAAAATTGAGCAGTAATGTGCACGCTTCTGTATCGATTGAGCACATTGATTAGAAATTTGATTTATTGCCAAACAATACTGTCTACGCGCATTAACTCACATGCGCCATTTCCTGTATCTTCACGTGATAAAGAACTTTTCCAACGCCAGCCATCTTGCGCCTGAATTTCAATTAATGCGCCTTTTAAATAAACCAAATCATCCTTTTTAATTTTCTTCATTTGCGCCGCAACAGTCGCATTGGCAGGCACTAAATGCATGTTGGCGCTTTGAACAGAAATTGCATTAAATGGAATGGGTGGTGCATGATCCACACGCCAATAATACCAACGGTTGCCTTGAGAAATATCAATCTGTTTATATACCTGCGGGTTTGCCATTTCGCCCCAACCGACGGCAATATCCATTGGAGAATATTCAGCTTCACGCCCTAAGCTATAGTCTTCTCTTGAAAGAACACGAAATGAACCTTCATAACTTTCCAATGCCACCACTTGAACACCCTGCTGTGTGGTAATTTGACTGACATCGGGCGTCGGTTTTATCACTTTTGTCCAAACGAGCCACAGTAATGCAAAACCGACTACGCCATACATCCATCTTGGCATGTTATTGATCCTGTTTATTTTGCAAGGTCTTCATCCATTGTTTGATCTTTAGCAAAATTGAAGCCAAAAATTGCCAAATAGAATTAAAAATGGTCTCACCTGTTTCATGATTTTTCTTTAAGGATGAGGAGTGATCTGGTGTGCTTATCGTCATTTCCAAAGGTTCGTAATGCTGCAAAGTCTGTTGTAACTCAGCCGCTAAATTTAGATGATTCAAGGCTGCGGTAATTTTTTCTAAAGAACCTTGATGATAAAGCGTTAAATGCCGAGTTTCAGGATCAATACTGTGTTCAATTAATTGTTCAGCAAAGGGCAATAATGCCTTTCGCACTCGTATTATTTCTGTGAGATTACACATATGTGGAATAAAGAAATAACTCACTTTCATGCTGCATTGGTCTGCAATGAGTTCAAGTTGCGTGGGGAATGAAGAAGAGGTTTTCCCACTGACATTTTCTCGGAAATTGGTTTTGCTTGTTTTTGCAGATTGTTGTTCTAAAGCCATTGATGCACCATAAATGACTCAAAAAAGATACGATTAGTATAATCTAACCGTATCTTTTAAATATGAAATTTTAGATAAAATATCAGAACTTTAGCATTAAACCTAAGCCATAAATTCCACCTTTTTCACTGTTCGTGGCAGATTGCCACGCTGTTTGCATTTTCCCTTTATCATAAAGATAAGCGAGATCAATAAAAGGCATGACTTTTTTATTGATTTCATAGCGCAATTGCACGCCTGTTTGAAGTTTAGCCAAACCTGAATGACGTGCATATTTCGACTGATCACTCAACACGACATCGGTCTTTAGATAGGCTTGGGCAATCCATTTTTGCGTCAATAATAAATCACGACTACTTTCCAAACTGAATTTCCATCGTTGATCTGAACCTGCATAAACATAAGCTTCCGTTTCAAAAAAGTACGGCGCCAAACCATGTATGCCGAATACAACATTCCATTGATTTTGATCTAACGATTGCTCAGGTTGAAATTGATACGCCACACCTGTTTGCAAGTCCCAAAAATCATCAATATTACGGCTATATAACACCATTACATCTGTTTGATTTTTTTCAGATTCGGCTTTTTCAACATGCGCTTTGATAAAAACCTTGTTTTCATCCGTTCCAACCCATGTATTCAATTCCGTACTTGCACGACCCTGACCACGTTCATCCAAAGTCCATGCATTTTCTAAAGTTGTGGCTTGATAAATCTGCCCACCATGTTCATGACGATGATCATGCGCTGAATGATTTTCTTGAGATAGACTTTGCGACGTTTTAACCTTTACTTGATGTTGTGCATGGTTCATGTGAGATGCATCCATTTGCATCATCTGTTCATGTCTTTCATGCGCTTGCGCCAATATACTTAAGCCAGCAACACATCCGCCAATTAAAAATCTTTTTCCTACAAGAGGTCGTTTAATGATGTGCATGATGCGC
>JAVXBC010000108.1:1490-3703 GCA_036660195.1 Acinetobacter sp. | reverse complement strand
ATCAGCGTATTGCAAGGCTTTATGACCTTTAGGCGTGGAGGCATTCGCCCAACCTTGTACAGTATCAGCTGTGTTTTTTTCGGAAACTGCAACGATTTGATGCTGATCATGATCTGACATGGCGGGTGCTAACATATTCATGTGAGCATGATGATCCATTTCTACCATATTCTTCTGTTCATGCGACGTATGCGACATCGCCATATCTTGCATACTCAATAAAGTACGTGGGCGCGCTTTTGGAATTTGCACCGCAGTTGGCTTGGTCTGCATTTCATTTTGTAATGATGCAATGGCAAAACCTGAACGATCAATTGATTCCGCCTCAATTTGATAATGCGCTTGCTGAGGTTCAACAATAACATCATAGGTTTCAGCTGCACCAATTCTAAATTCATCCACCGCAACAGGTTGTACTGCCTGACCATCTGCACTGACCACAGTCATTTTTAAATTTGGAATGCGTACATCAAAAAAAGACATGGCGGAAGCATTGATAAAACGTAAGCGAATTTTTTCGCCTGTACTAAAACCCCCTGTCCAATTTTGCTGTGGCGTTTTGCCATTCACAAGAAAGGTATAACCCGTGACATCAGATAAATCGGTTTTCAGCATCCGCATCTGATTCCACATCGAGCGATCTTGCCAAGTGGCATTGAGCCCTTGTTGTTTTATTTGCTGCCAAACATCACTAACAGTTTCACGTTGATTTTGATAATACTCAGCCGATTTCTTTAGATTAGCCAAAATTTGATTGCTAGCCGTTTCATGAAAATCAGACAACATTACTACATAATCACGCTGTGTTTTTTCATAGCTTGCAAGTGGTTGTTTGCCTTTGGGATATATCACCAATGCACCATATAAACCGTCTTGTTCTTGCCCTTTACTATGGGCGTGATACCAATAAGTGCCGCTTTGGCGCACTTTGAAACGGTATTCAAAATCACTCTTTGGCTTGATGCCTTGAAAACCATTAAAACCAGGAACGCCATCCATTAACCCTGGAAGCAAAAGTCCATGCCAATGTAAAGAAGTATCTTGATTTTTAAGCTGATTATGCACATGAATGACCGCTTCATCCCCCTCCTCAAATTCCAAAATTGGGGCAATGAATTTGCCATTAACGGTGATGCGTGGGACTGATTTACCTGTGATATTCACCATCTCTTGATTAATATTGAGATGATACTCTTTGATTGCCGCCCAACTCTCTGATGCAAATAGCACGCAAAGACTGGCGACAATACCTTTATATATTTTTGGATACATTGTATTTTCCTGATCTATTAAATCTCCCCTAACCCCTCTTTAAGAAAGAGGGGAATTTCAACGGAATTAATAGATTAGGTTCTAGGCGGGCGTAGAATCTCTTGCCAATAGCCAGCCAAGTGCCGCGCTTGATAGGCAGGTAATTGATGCAAACTTTGATCAGAAGATTCAGAAGCGAATGAAATCGACAACGGTTGCGCTATGCCAATATTTGCCGTTTGACAATGTGATGGGCTATTACAATCCTGACAATGTAGATCATTCTGCATCTTTTGATCATCGCATTTCATATGCTTTTCATGATCTGAATGTGACATGTGCATTTGATCCATCATCTGTGCATCATGGCAAGGCATGGTGGTAGATGGATAATGTTGCTTTCCCGCCGATTGATTGGCTTGAACAGTCGTACTTGCGACACCACTTAGCCCGATGATAAAAACCATCAGGCATACAAACCACAGTTGTGAGTTTTTAGGGTGAAGTTGCACGAAGCGTTCCAATCGCATAGATCAATTTATTGGTTTCAGCATAAATTTTATTTAACTTATACACAATCATTTGTCACATCTATTTGCAAAGTTCTGCACAGGCTAAAATATAATCCTTTGCTCAAGTGAACCAAGCTCACCAAAAGTATAATTGAACAAAAATGATGCAAAATAAATCACTTAGCGCACAAAAAAAGAACATTTTAAATTGTATTTTGGATTCGAATAACTGTCTGAAATTGCGCTTATTATTTTAACAACAACTTATCCTCTCGCTTATCAACACGGTTATCCACGGGGTTATTAACAAAGTTATCCACATGAGCAGCGTTAAGAAAAGCGGAGCTTTTTAGCTGCGTAAGGCGAACAGCTATGCTGTGAGTAAAGAGGAAAAACAAAGCGAAGCTTTTTAGCTGCGCAAGACCTTGCGGAATATATTCCTCATATGCT
>JAVXBC010000108.1:0-1390 GCA_036660195.1 Acinetobacter sp. | reverse complement strand
CAAAGCGAAGCTTTTTAGCTGCGCAAGACCTTGCGGAATATATTCCTCATATGCTGTGAGTAAAGAGGAATAACAAAGCAACGCTTTGTCAAAGTGCAAAACTTCATGAAAACGATTCATCATTTGCTTAAAGGATGACGAGAAAAATGATTTATTCCGCTTAGATGCATAAATTCATGCTGAAAAAAACACCCAAGAATCTCTTGAGTGCTTTTCTAAACTAATCAGAATTTAATTAAAGATCAATGCTATTCACTAAAGCCAATTCTGCACGCATTTGATCAATCACCGTTTTATAATCAGGCTGACCAAAAATCGCTGAACCCGCAACAAACATATCTGCACCAGCTGCGGCGATCTCCCGAATATTGGCTGGGCCAACGCCACCATCGACTTCTAAGCGAATATCACGACCTGAAGCATCAATAATTTTACGAACTTGGCGCAACTTTTCTAAAGTCATCGGAATAAATTTTTGCCCACCAAAACCGGGGTTAACACTCATCAATAGAATTTGATCGACTTTATCTAAAACGTAATCTAAATAATGTAACGGCGTTGCAGGGTTAAATACCAAACCTGCTTTTGCACCACCTGACTTAATTAATTGCAATGAACGGTCGATATGTTCGCTTGCTTCTGGATGGAACGTAATAATATCTGCCCCAGCATCCAAGAAATCACCAATCATACGATCTACAGGCGATACCATCAGATGTACATCAATTGGTGCAGTGATACCGTAATTTTTTAAGGCTTTACATACACCTGCGCCAAAGGTCAAATTTGGAACATAATGGTTATCCATGACATCAAAATGCACAACATCTGCACCTGCCGCCAAAACGTTTTCTACTTCTTGTCCTAAACGAGCAAAGTCAGCAGATAAAATCGAGGGCGCAATTAAATAAGGCTTGGACATGGATGACCTGGCAAAATCTGAGAAAATGTAGGCTGAATTATAGCAAATTCATTGCATTTAGGTTTATTAAAAAATCTCTCCTACAGCATTGCAAACTTGCAACAACACGTTGCATGAATAGTGCTTCTAATCCCATGTGATTTTGCTATTTTTAACTATAAAAATGAAATATGAAGTTAAGACATGAATAGCACTACACAGATCAAAACAGATGAAGCAAAACGTATTAGTAAGCGCTTGCTCAATCACTGGAAGCATAAATTTGAAGTGGCTGAAACTGAAGCATACTCAAAAATTTTCATGCCAACTGCAACGGTAATACTTACACCGCATGAGCAATCTTTAGATGTAATGATTGAAAACCAGCAAGAAAATGTAGAATATTTAGAACAAGTCGTGATTGATCATTTAAATCGAATGGCTCAGCAGGAGTTCACAGTTGAATGGCAGCATCATTAAAAAAGAAGC
>JAVXBC010000107.1:0-9597 GCA_036660195.1 Acinetobacter sp. | reverse complement strand
CAATCACTTCTTGGCAACGGCGTTCCATTTCTGGGTTTTCACGTTGTACCGAAGCAAAGTCTAAGCTCTCGCCCATAGTACCGCTGTCTACAGAAGATGCTGCGCCACCGCCAAGACCGATCAACATTGCAGGGCCACCCAACACAATGAGCAAGTCACCTGGTTGGATTGCATCTTTTTCAACATGGTCAGGACGAATATTACCGTAACCACCAGCGATCATGATTGGCTTATGGAAGCCTTTTACATCACCATTGACATTCTGTTCAAAAGTACGGAAATAACCATTCAATGCAGGACGGCCAAATTCGTTATTAAACGCTGCACCACCGAGTGGCCCTTCAATCATAATTTGTAATGGCGATGCCATACGTGAAGGTTTGCCGTAGTTGTCTTCCCACGGTTGTTCAAACCCTGAAATATTGAGGTTAGAAACAGTAAAGCCTGTCAAACCAGCTTTTGGTTTACCACCACGACCTGTTGCGCCTTCATCACGGATTTCACCGCCTGAACCTGTTGCAGCACCCGCAAATGGCGCAATTGCAGTTGGATGGTTATGCGTTTCCACTTTCATTAAGATATGAGCGGCTTGGCTCTTATATTTATAAACGAAGTGACCATTTTCATCCGCTTTTGGATAAAAACGCATGGTGTCATAACCAACGATCACAGAAGCGTTATCTTTATATGCCGATAACACATCTGTCGGTGATTCTTTATAGGTGTTTTTAATCATTTGGAACAATGATAATGGCTGTTTTTCACCATCAATTGTCCATTCAGAACCAAAGATTTTATGACGACAGTGTTCAGAGTTTGCTTGTGCAAACATCATCAATTCGATGTCGTTTGGATTACGACCGAGTTTGGTAAATGCTGCAACTAAATAATCAATTTCTTCGTCAGAAAGTGCAAAACCAAATTCATTATTCGCTTTTACTAACGCTTCTTTTCCTTGGCTCAAAATATCAATTGAGTTCAATGGCTTCGGCGCTGTTTCTGAGAATAAAGCTTTTGCATCATCAATCTGAGCAAAAACACTCTCTGTCATACGGTCATGTAAGGCCAATTTCACTTCGTTCGAAATCTCTTTCACACCTTTCAGTGTAAATAGCAGACCACGTTCTAAACGGTGAATTGGCGTATTACAGTTTTGGAAAATATCCGTTGCTTTAGATGACCACGGCGAGATTGTGCCGACACGCGGTGTTACTAAAATCTGGATTTCATCACTTGCAGCTTGGCGAAGTTCGAAAGATTGACCATCGTTTAAAAGTTGTAATGCCGATTGATGTTGCTGCTCGTTGAGCGCTTGATCAAACAAATAAACCCACTGGCTGTCAAAAGATTGAACAGAACTCATTGACGCTAAACGGTTTAAGAGTTGAGTTTTCTTAAAAGAAGAATGTGCTGATGCACCGGCCACGATAAACATGTTGATTTCGGCTCCACGGGCAGATTAAAGAACCCACCGCAATGTGACTTATGAGAGATCGCATATTCTACTGTGAAAGCCACAAATCAGCTAGCAAATCCATCTTAAAAACCAGAGTTTTCTGTCTCAACTCACTTAATTTCTTATTGCTTTATGTGATTTAGGGCATTCGTAACAATTCATTTACTTTGATAGATAGATCACATTTCCAGTCTGAGCATCTTCTTTTTGTACAATCCCTAGCTTAGAAAAGAATGAGTCATTACAGGCAAGAGCATCATCCACACCACCCTCAACACTATATGAAAGCTGCACATGCGTATGAACAAATTTTTTATCGTGAATGTTCTCTTTAAAGAAAACGTCCATACTTTCAGAGTTTAGACAAACATAGCTTTGTTCAGCTTTACCATTTTGATCTAAATCAATTGAAACAGTGCCATCTGTATTTTGGACGATCTGATCTTTTGTCATTGCAATACTATTCACCCAATCTCGATCACTATTCACTGCATAGGCAAACGGTGTTTGCTCGGTTTTATAAAATTCAGAACAATTTTGGATGGGTTTTCCAATGACAATAGAAGCTAAAGCGATATCTTCTTTACTAAAGCGTGATTGCCCATTGAGTTCTATATTGGGTTGAACACTCCAATATTGCTTCGATGTGGCATTTGCCTCATTAGTCCAAATACAGTGTTGATCAAGACGTTGATCTGCTGTCGTTTGATAAGCAAAAATACCGAGAACAATTTCTTTTTGATTCTTTTTGATTGGATTACTTTCTTTATGGTTGTTCTTTGCTAAAGACTTCGATTCAGATTTTTCTGAAGATATTTGTTTCGGCTGAATATTTTCAGATTGTTCAGTTTTATGGCAGGCTGTGAGTAACATACAAATAATTAATACAATGTTTTTATTCATTTTTTATCCTTTTGAATATTTAAAAGATTCAGTTTAAATGATGACAAAATACAATACGATTCATGACCGCATGATAATCCAAGACAACTTGTGTCGCACCACCCTAGTGCTTTGAGATTTTTTTTGGCATGATGACTTGAAACTAACAACGAATCATAATGAATGGAACAAATGCGTTGGGTAGAGTTGCTATCTGCAATTCGATTGGGTAGTAAAAAAAGTAGTACAGAATTGGCGCGGAGCCCTTTTCATAAAGATTATGACAGAATTATATTTTCCCAAAGTTTTCGCCAGCTCAATCGAAAAACACAAGTTCATCCACTGACACAACATGACGGCATTCACACGCGCCTGACGCATTCGCTCGAAGTTTCCTGTATTGGTCGTTCTTTGGGAATGCTCGCCGCAGAAAAAATCAAAGATGAATTGCCGATGTGGATTTCCCCTGCCGACGTTGGAGCGATTATTCAAGCGGCGTGTTTAGCGCATGATATTGGCAATCCCCCGTTTGGACATGCAGGTGAATACGCAATTCGAGAATGGTTTGATGATGCTTCACATCGAGATTTTTTAACCCAATTGACGCCTGAAGAAGCGGCAGATGTACGTCAATTTGAAGGCAATGCGCAAGGGCTTCGCTTACTCAGTCGAGTCGATTATCACCCTGATGATGGTGGGATGCGTCTAACTTGTGCCACGCTTGGGGCGTATTTGAAATATCCGTGGCTGTCCAAAACCATCGAAGAACAAGGCGACACCCCGTCACATCAACGGGCAAAATTTGGTTGTTATCAATCTGAAAAAGACATTTTAAAACAGTTAGCTGAACAGTTAGGTTTAATTCAGCTTGGTGATTATCATTATTGTCGTCATCCGCTCACCTATTTATTAGAAGCCGCCGATGATATGTGCTATGCGTTGATCGACCTAGAAGATGGCATTATTCTGAATATGTTGAGTTATGCCGAAGTCGAACCAATTTTTCTGAATTTGATTGCCGATTTTGGTTATCCTGAAGAATTGCATCTACCACATAGCAACTGGCAACAAAAAATTGCAGCTTTACGTGGTCGTGTGATGAAACGCTTGGTCGATGAAGTCACCACTGCATTTGCCAAACATCATTATGAAATTTTGACGGGTCAACTCAAAGGCAGCCTATTGCAGTATTGCTCGCCGGATATCGCGATTGGTATTCAAGCTGCCAAAAACTTGGCACGTGATCGTATTTTTGAACATCCACAAAAATCAGGTTTAGAAATTATCGCACATCAAAGTTTACAAACCATTTTGGATGCGTTCATACCGCTGACCATGCCACATAAAACATTGAGCTTTAAAGAACAACGATTGATGTCGATTTTGCAACATTCAGGCGTGAATCTACAAAACAATCATTACAACAATATTATGCAAGTCTTAGATATTGTGAGTAAATTTTCAGATCATCAGGCGTATAGCTTAGCGCAAGAGTTACAAGGAAATAAGGTCGGATTTTTCTAAATTTCTCTATATTTTGTTACGTGAATATGCTTTTACCCCTTGTTATTGATGTGCCATAATGGCACATCAGATTTAATTTTTCGGTGTACCATGTCAGCCTATCATCCTCGAATTACAGCTCGTGTTGATGAGCAAACACAAGCTTTACTTATTCAGGCTGCAAATTTACTGGGCATGTCAAGTTTGAATGCCTTTGTACTCAGTGCTGCTATTGAAAAAGCGAAACAAGTGTTAATCCAAGAACAAACTTTACAGCTTAATGAAAAAGATACTTTGACATTGATTACAGCATTAGATCAACCTGCTCAAACTCATGCAAAATTAAAACAAGCAGCTCAACGTTATCGTCAAACTCAAGAATGAATATTATTTTATTGGATAAACAACAACATGATCGGCAACGTTTTGATTGTCAGAACCAAGTGTTAAATCAATATCTCAATCAAATTGCCAGTCAACAAGCTCAAAAAGATAATGCTCGAACTTATGTACTCATTGATCCAGTCAATTCCACTTGGATTATGGGGTTTTATACGTTAACCATGACCACCCTAGATTTGTCTACCTTGCCCCTGCAATTGCAAAAAAAGCACGCTTCAGTCAATTCGGTAGGTTTAATTGCACGTTTGGCAGTGGATCATCGCTATCAAAAACAAGGATTAAGTGCAATTTTATTATTAGATGCTTTACATCGTTTACATCAAGCGAGTGCAATTGTGGCATTCCCATTAGTTCTCGTGGATGCAAAAGATGGCATAGCTGAATTTTATCAACAATATGGATTTCAGGCATTGAGCCAATATCCAAACAAATTGTTTATGACAATGAAAGACATTGCACACAACATTGCTCCCTAATTTTCACCCACTTTAATTTTAGAAGATAACTCAATGATCGGATGTTTAATTGGCGAAGTGTTTGCCCTAGAAGCCCCAACTGTATTGCTGAATGTAAATGGTGTCGGCTATGAAATAGATACGCCGCTTTCAACATTTTGCCAATTACAAAAAGGACAAAAAGTCACGTTATGGACGCATTTGGTGGTTCGTGAAGATGCACAGCAACTTTATGGTTTTAGTGATGCACAAGAGAAAATCATTTTTCGTACTTTGCTTAAAGTGAATGGTGTTGGCCCTAAAATGGCACTCGGGATTCTTTCGACTTTGAGCATTGATATGTTAATACATACTGTAGAAAACGGTGATGTAAAAACATTGGTCAAAGTTCCCGGTGTTGGCACTAAGACCGCTGAACGTTTGATGATTGAATTACGTGATCGTTTCAAAGCATTTTCAAGCAATGCTACTGCAAATAATGCAACATCGACTCAAATACAATTCACTGGAAACTCAGCTGTTGCTGAAGCAGAAGCTGCTTTACAATCTTTAGGTTATAAACCGCTTGAAGCACAAAAACTGATTCAATCAGTAAAAGCAGATTTTACTGAAGCCAGTGATATCATCCGCGCAGCATTAAAATCATTGAATAAATAAAGATAGACTGAATTTATTATGCAAGACCGTTTAATTAGTGGTTCTGAAAAACCTGAAGATCATTTTGATCGAGCGATTCGCCCAACTTCATTGGCAGATTATATCGGTCAGCCTGTGGTACGCGAGCAAATGGAAATTTTCATTGGTGCTGCACGTGGGCGTGGTGAAGCGCTCGATCACACCTTGATTTTTGGCCCACCCGGTTTAGGTAAAACCACGCTCGCCAATATTATCGCGCGGGAAATGGGTGGTAATTTAAAATCCACTTCTGGGCCTGTGCTGGAACGTGCAGGCGATTTGGCAGCCATGCTGACCAATCTTGAAGAAGGCGATGTGCTGTTTATTGATGAAATTCATCGCCTTTCACCTGTGATTGAAGAAATCCTTTATCCAGCGATGGAAGATTATCAACTGGATATCATGATTGGCGAAGGCCCTGCGGCACGCTCGATTAAACTCGATTTACCCGCATTTACTTTGGTTGCAGCAACCACACGTGCAGGTCTACTCACCTCGCCTTTGCGCGATCGTTTCGGCATTGTGCAGCGTTTAGAATTTTATTCTGTTGAAGATTTAACCCATATCGTGACACGCTCAGCTAATTTGATGGATGTGCCGGTTACCAAAGATGGTTCGATTGAAATCGCCCGTCGTGCGCGTGGCACACCACGTATTGCCAATCGTTTATTACGTCGTGTTCGTGATTATGCTCAAGTCAAAGGTACAGGTGAAGTCACTCAAGACATGGCACAACGAGCCTTAGACATGCTTAAAGTTGATAAAGATGGTTTGGATACTTTAGACCGTCGTTATTTAAGTATGTTACTGGAACGTTTTGAAGGTAGACCAACAGGCGTTGAAGCCTTAGCGGCGGCAATGGCAGAAGACAGCGGTACATTGGAAGATGTGATTGAACCTTATTTAATTCAACAAGGTTATGTGATGCGTACAGCACGTGGTCGTATTGCTACTAATTTGGCATATGCTCAGTTTGGGCTAACACCGCCTGAATAATATAAAATTTTTCTAAAAAAATACTTTTTATAATGAATCAATTAAAATAATATACCGATTATTCTAGTTGCTTCATTATTTTACCAAGGGTTTAAATGAAAAATATTCTTTTAACAACAATACTTTCTAGCAGTCTAATCTTATTAACAGCCTGTGGTGGTGGGAGTGAGGCAAACAATAATGACAAAACCCCTATTCAAACCAAAGAGAACGTAGACTACACCAAAGCTGAAACAATAGAGTCAATCTACGAGCCAATTGCAAATTTATCTCAGCAACAAGGCAATATCATATTAATTGGTACCGATTTAGCTGAAAGTCTCTACTATGGCATTCGTGCTGGTAGTAACCTCAGATGTTCAAAAGGCTCATATACGAAAAATAGTGATAAGAGCATTACATTTAATAACTGTGAGTTTATAGATACCGTTAACGATGAAGGTAGCAGCATAACTCGCCTAAGAATTATCACCATCTCTGGATCAATAAGCAGCAAAGAAATATTATCTTCTAACTCAGGACGTTATGAGACCACATTAAGAAATTTCAAAATAAAATCATCTGAAACTGGCGCACTAACTTACAATGGTAATGTTGTCAGCGAATACAGCTCTAACTATGCTAAACATGACATTACAAAAATGACGTTTACTGTATTTGATGATGAAACACAACAAACGCACCAACTGATTATCAATAACTATCAGCTCATTTCAAATAGTCTCAGTATCACAGCTAAAGGAAATATCGAAGGTAATCCTGAGAATAAAATTTTCTCTGTAAATTTCATAAGTGATATTGGCTTTGAAAGCCAAACTGCTAAAAATGCTTTCTCTCCAAATTATGCTGACATCACAATTGAAGATACTAACAATATAAGAAATTCAATTAAGATTTCGAATACGATCAATAACAAAGCTTTAATACGAGCTTATGCGGATGGCATAACTGTTACTGGATATCCTAAAACAGTTGACTGGGCTGAATTAGAATAGAGATTATTTATTTTATCGCTCTTTTAAAGGCTCTACTTGTTAGGGCCTTTTTTTATATGTACCAAGAATATGTTATTTATGACTATTCCCATCTTAAGCTGAACGCAATATCATTTCCTTAATTGCTCGCAGTATGCAGAAATAGGCTAAAGATATGGCGAATCATTTTTCATTTAACTTGCGGGTGTATATCGAAGACACCGATGCTGGTGGCATTGTTTACCATGCCAATCACATTCGCTTTATGGAACGTGCCCGCACCGAATGGCTACGTGCCAAAGGCATTGCCCACTATTGGCAGCAAAGCGACTACAGTTTTGTCGTACATAAAATTGATGTGAAATATGTACGACCTATATTAATGGATGACTTGATTACCGTTACAGCACGTATTATTTCGTGTAAAGCCGCATCTTTTGTGTTGCAACAGGATATTTATCGTGGTGAAATCTTGCTGGCTTCAGGTGAGGTTGTGTTGGCATGTATCAATAAAGAAATGATGCCACGTCGACTTCCCGATGAAATTCGTGATCTGATTCAAACTGAATTAGCGCAACACTAAAAAATAAACTTTTGGCACAATACTTATGGCAACCAATTTAGAATCTTCACTGCATATTTCTGACCTAATTTTACAAGCAAGTCCAGTGGTACAACTGGTCATGCTGATCTTATTATTGGCGTCTATTTACAGTTGGTACTTGATTGCCAAATTACACATGGGCTTTAAAAAAGCAACACAAGAAGATGAACATTTTCAAAAGATGTTCTGGTCAGGTGCAGAGTTAAATACGCTCTACAATAATGCTCAGCTCAACTCCAAACGCGGTGGTTTAGAAGATATTTTCTATCAAGGTTTAGGTGAGTTTTTTAAACTGCAAAAGCATCAAGCTGCGACCACCCAAACCATTGAAGGAACAGAACGAATCCTTCGTGTCGGTTTAAGCCGTGATCAAGGTGGTTTAGAGCAAGGTTTAGGTTCATTGGCAAGTATTGGTTCAGTTGCGCCATATATCGGTTTATTTGGTACGGTTTGGGGCATCATGAATGCCTTTATCGGTCTTGCAGCTGTTGAACAAGTGACTTTGGCAACTGTTGCACCGGGTATTGCTGAAGCGTTAATTGCAACGGCGATTGGTTTATTTGCCGCAATTCCAGCGGTATTGGCATTTAACCACTTCACGGCAAAAGGCGAATCTATCTATTCAGACCGCGCGTTGTTTTCTGAAGAAATGGTTGCGTTGCTACAACGTCAAACGCTTGGAACGTCACAGGAAAGTAAATAATGGCGATTCAACGATCTGGACGTTTTGAACGCATCAAAAAACCACTGAAAAGTGACATGAATGTCGTGCCTTATATCGATGTCATGTTAGTGTTATTGGTGATTTTTATGGTTACTGCACCGATGATTACCACTGGAGTAAAGGTTGATTTACCACAGGCGAATAGTAATCCAATTCAGTCGGAAGATACTCCAACCATTGTTACTTTAAAATCAGATGGAACCATCACACTAAAGGATAAAGTTTATAACGACAAAGTCTTGTCGCTTGAAGAGTTGGAATCTGTACTCACAGAGAATCAGAAACAAGCTGAGGATGATAAAAAGCAATTAACAATATTGATTAATGGTAGCGAATCACGCCCTTATGGTGAAGTCATGAAATTGATGTCTGCACTGCAAGATTCAGGTCTTACCCAAGTTGGTCTACTGACAAAACCGTTAAAATAAGCTATGAAGAAATTACTACAGCCACCATTTAAGCAAAATACGATTGCACTAGGTTTCACATTTGGAGTCCATGCAATTGCCATTGTTGGCTTACTCTTTTTAGGCTTAAGCAAACCACCTGAAGAGCCTAAAAAAATTACGACGGTTTTAGTCAATCCTGAAGATTTACCGCCTCTGGATAAGCCAGTCGAAGTAGAAACAACAGCCGAAAATGAAGCCCCTGAAGTGCAAAGCCCTGTTGTAGATAATACTTTACCTGAAAATACGCCTGTCACCCCTCCTCAGCCTACAGACCAACAACTTGCTGCCGAAAAGCAAAAATCTGAAAAGGCAGAGCAAGCAAAACTCGCTGAGCAAAAACGTAAAGCTGATGAAGTAGCTAAAGAAAAAACTGCTGCCGATAAAGCTGCAAATGACAAAGCCGCTGCTGATAAAGCAGCAAAAGACAAAGCTGCTGCTGATAAAGCATCAAAAGATAAAGCTGCTGCTGATAAAGCA
>JAVXBC010000106.1:0-9752 GCA_036660195.1 Acinetobacter sp. | reverse complement strand
TCGTTGAAGAGTCTATGGTGGCATACAAAGCCTGTAAAACACGTGTAGATGCAGTTCAACAGGCTCTGAATGAGACTTTTAAAGAATAAAAATACAATCCAAGAAACAAACATATGAAATTTAACTTCAGCTTTGATATAGCCGTTTTTACAACAATATTTACTATTTACTTATTTGTCTGCGGTTTCTTTTACTATGACGGGTTGATTAGCTACTACGGATTCAACCATGTTTCACTGGGGATATCTATACAAGACTATCTAATGTATGGATGGGTAAGTGGTATGTCTGGACTAGTGGTAGGTTTTCTTATTCTTTTGATTGCTACTTTGGTACATACTGTCTACCAAAATAATTTATATGAAGTGATGGTCAAATTCATATTTGTTTTTTTCACTTTCATCTTTCTCTTTGTTTTCAACTTATTCTTCAAAAAGTTTTTAATGAAACTTTGGCAATTATTGCTATCTATCTTCAATACTATCGTTAATAGCAGAATGCAAAAACCTTTATCTGTTTTAGGTCATTTCTGGATTAGTATTGGTCGTAATATACTTGATTTCATAAAACCATCTGTTAAAGATGCTATTGATACTTCGGAAAAATTACACAACTTTGATGTCCTTGAGAACAGTGAAAAAATTGATAAGGTTGTACAAAGTGGTGGCATCTACTACGCCTACCTAGTTGGCTTTTATTTATTGTTTTTCACATTTACATTTTACGTCATTAGTATAGGGAAAGATGCTCGAAAAGAAGCTGAAAAAATATTTAACAGCACTGGATATAGTCAACTTATTATCAACGATGAGCTCATTTCTAATTGGATTAAAGATAAAAAGCTGACTATTTCATATCCAGTAAAAGCTAAGATTATCCTTTGTGGTACCCAAAAATGTTTAATTGCCATTCACACATCAAATTTAAAATATGAAAGTGGCCTCAGTTTAAATACAAAACAAAACTACATAATGAAGTTAGTGAACCCTGATAGCTATGTAAGCTTCAAATAAATATGGAACTAGCCCTGTAAATTTCACCTAGTGCGCATAATTTATAAACCCATACCGAACATGCAAAGCTGCCAATCCACACTTAACATCAAATTTGGCATCCATTTCGGTACGGGTTGAGTTCTTCATCTCTGCCCATGAATTACTATAAAAATAACGGCAAATGATAGCATCCAACCAATCATCTAAGACTTCAGATTGTCCCTGCATATCTAAAACCAAACGCTGCACGGCGCGGGCTTCATTATCATCAATCTGACAAACCAATTTACTACGTTTAGCTTTTGGCGGCTCAAAATCACCTGTTAAATAATCCACAATAATTTGCTGTTCTTGCTCTTTAGTCAGCTTCTTATATTTTTGAGCTTTCACAGCACTATCCATTGCTACAGCGATTGGATTGATACTTTTCCCACATGTACCAGATACGGTATTCATCCAAGCACCAAACTGATATAACCACCCCTCTAAATCAAAACGTGTCCAATCTACTGCTTGCATAATTGTTACTGCTGCCGTCATCCTAAATCCCCTACCATCTTCTCTATTTGCTCAATCGCTTTGCCGCTTTTCACTTGCTCGGTGCTAAACCGTATTACCTGATAACCCATCATCGTTGCTGCGTTATATTTCTCTAAGTCTCCTAAATACCCTTTACCCCTTGTATGCCTGCCATTACTCCAGATCCCACCTTCTACCTCGACCAATATCTTTTTGCCCTTCAAATGGAAATCAGCTCTCCATTTGCGTGTGGGGTGAAAATTAAACTCCTGTTCAAACTCAATTTTTAAAGCTCTCAGAGCATTGGCCAATATCACCTCACCCTCACTCTGTACTTTTTCACCTTTAAACTTTGGGCGCTTAGATCCTCTTTTGAGTTTATTCGCACCGATCATTTTTTTGTATTCAGCAATGGAGTAGCTGCTTGTCACCCCTTCACCTCAAACAACTGTTTGGCTTTCGCTGTAGGTCGATATCCGCATGGCGTATTTTTATCGCTGTACAAATATCCATAATCTTCAAGTTGAGCCAAATAACGTTGTGCTGAGCGAATACATACACCCGTATGCTCACTCACTTCCTTTGACCAAATGCGCCCATTGGTTTTGAGAGCAAGTCCAATGATTTGAGCAAAGCAATCAAAGGCGTGTACAAACTTCAGCTTTTTGCGAATAGGTTTGATCATGCTGTAGCCCCCATAAGCGTGCCTGTAAACCCAACTTGCTTGAGGTATGGTTCCCATTTCTTCGCTTGTGCTGGGTTCATCAATTTGATTTTGATTCGTGAAGCCAGTTGCTCGTATGAATCACCCGGAGCGCTATGCTTGCTTGCGAACTCAGGAAGATGTGCAAGTTTCTGTGCAAACGCTGAGATTTGTTTTTCAGTGAGCTGCTTCGGTTCTGCTGCAGGTGTCTTTACGTATCCCATTTTGGTTTCTTGGGAATATTTGGTTCGGTAGGCATGTAGCAGCCAATCCGCAAAGTAGAAATTCAAAAGTTCATCGCAAATCGATTTGTCTTGGTTGTAAATCTCAAAAGCGCGTTTTTCTCGTTCCACCCATTTCGCTGTCATGAGGGTTTCTGGTTCGATGCTGTCATCGGCCAAAGTAATTTCTTCACGAAGTTTTTTTGAGCAAAGCCAGTCTTTTTTATTTTTAGATTCTAATGAGAGATTCTTTGAAAGATTCCGTGTCCCAACGTTGGGACTGTTTAACGGAATTGTTGGGACTCTTTCATGGAATTGTTGGAACTGTTCCGTTGTTGGAACTGTTCCACTGTTGGGACTGTTTAAATCACTATCTTCAGTGTTTAAGAGTACCGTTGTTGGGATAGTTTCCCGACCCTTTACACCCAATAATTGATAAACTTTGACCTGTTTTGTGCGCCCTTTTCGCTCACCTGTATCGACAATTAAACCATCTTCAATCAGCTCATCGATGATTTTAAGCACAGTTTTACGGTCCATTTCGGTATCTTCCACCAACCGTGCCATGCTTGGATAGGCACAATGATCTTCACTCGCTCGGTCAGCAAGTGATAAAAGAACAAGCTTTTTAAGTGGTTTTAAGCTGCCGCCTTTCTTTTGTTTCTGGCGTACTTTCCACACCCAAATCGTTGCATCTAAGCTCACAACTCACCTACCTCTTCATTCATCTGAATGAATCGCCCAAACATAAAAATCTGACCTGCTCGATGCAGGCTTGAAATGATTTCACCTGCATACCAAGCTGAAATACGATGTTCATTGATCAGCATTTCCATAAACTCGTCTCGCGTGACAGCAGCATTCTTTTCATCGCCGTTTACCTTGCGTAGGTTTGCTCTACGGATCTCCAGCAATCCATCTAATGTGCGGAGTGCTGGCTCGTACCATGATTGAAGCTGCATCATCTGCTTATGCTCAGGCTTCTTTTGAAGAGCTTTGTTAGTAATCATGGAACCTCCGCTAAGGCTTGCTCAGCCTCTGTTAAACGGCGTTTAGCATTGACCTCAGTGGTTGAGGCACTACGAACAAACCTTTTGTTTAGGGTTAAGATGCCGATACCGATATACACATCGACGTTGTTCTCATAAACCTCTGTGATTTCATAAATTCCATCAAAGTTGCCTAAAGCTTTATCAAGCACAACAGCATCCCCGATTAAAAAATCTATATTGTCTTCAATGACTTGTTGTGGTAAATTTGCGTCGTTCATGAAAGTGTACCCTCTGAATTGAATACTAAAGCCCGATCTCAACTCTCGGGCTTTTTTTTGCCTGTTTGCTGTGCTAGATTCAGATACATGTTCAATTCCACTAGAATGTTTTTGAACTAGAAAGTCTGAGAGTCGAGCCTCAGGCTTTTTTTTAGTTAAATCTTGTGCTAAATTTTGATTGTTCATTTATTCCACCTAGAGTAATGAATGCTGAAAAAGCCTAATCCCCAAGATTAGGCCTTTTCGTTTTGAGCATTTGCTGTGTACTTCTGCATTTGCTTAAGTGCTGCCTGATCCACGGCGGTAATCAACTCGATCAAGCCCTGGGTAATCTGGTGGATCTCTTCGTATTCCGCTGGTGTAATCACCCCATCCTCATAAGCCTCATACACAACTCGGTTTGCTTTCCCGCTTTTAATGTTGTGTTGCATCATTGCTTCAAAGATCGAAAGCTCATGATGTTTGCTGGCGTCGCAATCCACTGGCACAAGTGCATAACCCATCTGATGCGCCCACACCTTTAAAATTTCAGGGTTCTGCGTATACATCATGATGGTTTCAAGCTTCTTTAAGCTCGGTAAATGGTTTGGCATCCCTACGTTGCCGTAGTTGCATATGGTGTTATGCGAATCACCAGTGACCTGAGCAATTTCCTTTGGTGAAATTCCCTTTGTCTGGTTAATCATTTTAAAAATTGCCGTTTGAGCTTCACGGCTTAGTGTTATTTCTTGCATTTGTGAAATCCTTTATTTGTTTCACGTTTCTTTCAAGGTTTGACAAAGTGATAATTGGTTATATTGCCAATTGCTTGAAATCATTAAGAGATGGACATAACTCAACCGCTTTGAATTTTCCATCTGTCGCCGCCTGGGCTCTCATCGCAACGATCTCAGACATTCTTTTTGAGCCTCGCACCCAGCCAGACACTGCTGGTTGTTTGACCCCAAGGGCTTTTGCTGTATTTTCCTGCCCACCAAAATGGGTTACGAGCAACTGGAAAATATTATTTGTGGTGTTACTCATAGTTATATCCTCACTAGATATAACCAATATTATAACTATAGTTATTTTTAGTCAATAACTATAACTATTTGAACTCATATAACCAAGGTTATATATTTGTTATTAAGATTTTGAGGTTCTGAAAGATGGAATTAAAAGACAGGCTTAAGCAGTCAAGAAAGCGTGCGGGGAAAACCCAAGCAGAAGTAGCGGAAGCTGTGAAAATGTCTCAGCCTGCATATCAAGCCTTGGAATCTGGTCGAAATCTGAAATCATCTTTCCTTCCACTGATTGCTAATTTTTTAAATGTTGACCCTCTATGGTTAACAACTGGTAGTGAATCAACTCCAGAAAAAAGCAATGCCGATATATCTGCGATGGAGGTTAGTATCTATCAATCTGGCGATCCCGTTCCAGATGGATACGTAGCTATTGATTATTATGATGATGTATTTGTGAGTGCTGGCAATGGCTACTTAAATTTAGAAAAGCCAAGCAACAATAAGATGCTATTTCCTGTTGATTTAATTAAAGAGTGTAATGTTGAACCAGCTACAACCAAGGTAATTCACGTTCGCGGCGAAAGCATGTTTCCTAAATTAAAAGATGGACAAGCCATATCAATTGATATGTCTGCTAGAACCATTTACGACGGGGAAATCTATGCTTTTCAGGTTGGGGATGACACTAAAATTAAATACCTATTCAATTGGAATGATGAAGGTAAAGGTGGATTTAAAGCTGTTTCGGCAAACTCTGATAAAAATCAATTTCCTGATGAATACTATTCCCCTAGCCGAATAGAATCAGAAGGTATAACTATATTAGGGCAGTACTGGTGGAAACAGGTCGTAAAGCGCATTCGACGCTAATAAAAAGCCGCTATATGCGGCTTAATCACGTAATGAGAATGATTAATGAGTAAAGAATACAATAACATTGAGGTGAGTAAATACAGCGAGCTAAGCAGTGATGAACAAACTGCTATTCATGAAATGCTTATCTCATATGTACGCACAGATCATTTCTACAATATTGTCTTACTCCATGATAGTGAGCCCTACGACCTGGTCAAACTTGTAAGTATTAGCTTCGAGAATCAAGATGCTGCAATCTGGGTTCACTTCGAGACCATTACTGCTGAAAGACTGACTATGCCTTTAGACTTTATTTCAAGAATAGAATTATGTAATCAAGAAGAACTTTTAAATACTGCGAAGCTGGGCCGGTATGAGTTTGTTTAGGTTATCTCTGGATGTTTATAAAGTAAGTCATCAGTGACTTTGAAAAAGAATAAAAGCTGCGAACCCGACGCAGTCCTTTAGAACAGATCGGGTGAAAGGGTGCGACAACTGTTGTCAAACTCATAATGAAACTAAAAATGCAGACTGTTAAACTATGACAATAACCAGCGCAGAACTGATTGATGATGAAGATATGACAGAGAAATTCCATGTTGTTTATGATGGTAGTGCTTTAGATGAGCATCTCATGGATGTGCGAAATCTTGCGCCTGCAATGATGGCTATTAGCGACCTTCTTATTCATGCAAATCAGGAAATCAATGGCGACAAACTAAAAATAGAGCTTAAAGTTAAAGCTAATTTTAAGGCTGGAAGCTTTGGTATTGAGTTTCATGAGATTTTAACTTGGTATAACCAAATTAGAGATATTCTTACAGGCCCGAATGCCACAGCACTTGCAAATGCTGGCGGGTTATTAGCTTTAATTGGAATGTTTAAAGGGCCTAAATCTGGGCTTATTCAGCTTTATCAAAATCTAAAAGGAAAACCGCCAGTTAAAGTTGAGGAGGATGTAGATGGTGTCAAAGTATACTATTCTGAAACTGAATTTGAGTTAGTTGATAAGCGCGTATTGAGATTATACCGAAATAAAGCTATAGCATCCGACATTAATAAAATGCTTGAGCCACTATCAAAAGATGGCATTGATTCTTTTTACGTTGTCAGAGATGAAAACAAAGATCAGGTTCAATTGCTCATTGATAAAACTGATGTTGATTTTTTCCAGTATCAAGATATTGAAGATGACTTGAATTTCGAAATTTCAGAAACTTATATTCAAATTGAATCAGTTTCGTTTAAAGAAAAGAACAAATGGAAATTCAGTAACGGTAAATTTTTCTTCAATGCAAATATTACGGATGAAGACTTTCTGGCAAAAATTGATTCTGGAGAATTGAGATTTGGAAAAGGTGATATTTTGAAAGTTAAATTAAAAACTGTGCAAACAATTACTCACAACAAACTAAAATCCGACTATGAAGTAATTAAAGTTATTGAGCACAAAATAATGAAAAAAGAGCAGGAAAATTTAGGGATTTAACAATCTAGTTACTCCATCCAACCCACCCCAGCGGTGGGTTTTCTTTTGTCTATTAAAACATAAAAAATTCTTACAGCTATAATTATATATAACTTAAGATATATTTTAATTGCTTTTCTATTGACTATAAAAATAACTATAGTTATATTTATCTCACAGACATTAAAAAAGCACTCAAGACTTCGAACCCTTTGAGTGCTTTTACAGGAACTGCGAGATCAATTATGAACAAAACCTTATCCCCTTTCAATACCATCAAGATATCTCTTGGTGTAGCTGCTGTAACAATAGGCGTGCTTAGCTGTGGGTTTAAAACTGCACCACAGGCTGCACAACCAATAGTTGCCAACGTAGCCCCATCCGAATATCAACTCCTTGCATTACGCATGACTGGAGATAACCACGGCGAAGCGATTATTCGTTTAGATGGTTTCCGCGTTACTGCACGTTTTGAAGTTGAAGCATTTGAAGACAGCTACGGCGTACCAGGTAGTGAATTCACCGCTGTAGACGTAACCAGCCTTGATGAAGTGACCGTTTCAGATGCCCTAGGCAATCCATACAACGACTTCACAAACCACATCGACCATCAGAACTTCAATGCCCTCATCAAAGGCTATATCGAAAAACATCGTTTAGTGGAGGCAGGCTAATGACTACTTCTACTCAAAAGTTTTCCGAGTTCATCAGCCAAGATGACGAAGGCAACATTCGTATGCGTCTAGGCCATTCAACCTACTTTGAAAAAGGTCGCCATATCTATGTGGTCAATAAGGATGGTACCGAACAGTTAATCACGCTTGAAGTTCATTCTGCTAAACCTTGGATCCGTGAAAACTTTGAACGTGAACGAGCTTTCCAGCAAAGAAAAACTATGGCTATTCGCCTTCAGAAGTCACTTACACGTTCTTATCCAAAATCATTTAAACGAGCTAAAGGCTCACTGTTCTGGGCATAAGGGGAAATACTCATGGGAGTTCACATATTCACACCCGAAAACACCCTGATCGTTGAAAGCATTAAATGTTATCTCTATACAGATCCGGGTATGGGTAAAAGTACCATTGCTCATACAGCTGACAAGCCCGTTATCTTCGACTTTGATAAGGGTCAACACCGTGTATCCGCTGAACTTCGTCGCGGTACCATTGTGCGTATTGATAGTTGGCTTGATCTTGAAAACTTAAAAGACGATTTCTATAGCAGCTTTAAGACGATTGTTGCTGATACTGTCGGTGCGATGCTGGATGCAATTAAAGATCACCTCGCTAAAAACACTGACAACCTACAGCGTGATAAATCCCTCACACTCAAGGCCCAGGGTTTAGCTGGAAATCTATTCTTGAAGATGGTCCGCAAATGGGAAAATCTTGGTAAAGATATCGTCTTCATTGCCCATGCGGTTGAGCAAGAATCGGGTAAGGATAAAACTAAGATTGTGCGTCCTGATTTAGCTGGTAAGAACAGCAGCATGCTCTATCGCATGTCAGACATTATGGGTTACTTGCATGCTTCAACTGATGAAAATGGAGATGATCTACGCACGATCTATTTCAACCCCTCTAATTCACATCATGGAAAGAACTCAGGTCGTTTAGGTCGAATTTATAAGAATGAAGATGGTGCAGAAATCTGTACAGGTCAGGTGAATGTGCCTGAGCTATCAGCCTCTCCTACATTCTTGGCTGACTTATTGAAACAAGCTAAAGATCACATCAACACGCTGACACCGTTACAAGTTGAAGAGCTGAAGAACATTGCTGATTTAAACCACTGTAAACAGGTTTGTACTGAAGCTAATCATGCAGGTGACTTGAACCAATTAACTGAGTCATTGGTACAAGAACATAAATACGTAAATGAAATGTGGCGTGCAATTAAAGCCCGTGGCAAGGAAATGAATTGCCAGTTCAATACGGAGACTAAGCGTTGGTACAACCCTCCTGCTTTTAAGGGCATTACTGAAGCTCAACGTGACGAACTTCAAGAGCTGCTAAATGAGGTTGAAATGGATGTTGCTGTCTTCTGCGAAGATCAAGGGATCGATAGCTTATTAGGCATTGAAGCTCAGCATTTTGAAAATGTAAAAGCTCACATCATCAATACCACCCAAGGACAAGGGAGAGCGATTGCATGAGCTACACCTACTCATCTATTACCCGTGTGCTGTTAATTCAGCACAACGGGCGGGTAAGAACTTACAGAGACATCAACCTCTTTGGGATTGAGGACTGTATTCAAAACTTTGTTAATACGTGGGGGTATAGATGATCTTCAGAATTAAAAACAAGCATGTCCTTGCCTTCATGATTTGGCTTGAATTGCTGGGCTATGTAAAGAAAGTTCTGGCTGACGGTAGCTGCACATTCTCAGGCAAAGGCACAAAGAAATCGCTGAGCTATGTGTTCGTAAAGAATGATTTAACGGGTAATGCGGCGTGCCAGTCACTGTATGAAGAATTCGTGAATTACCAAGATTCTAATTACATCGAAATGAAGGTGGCGGGATGAACAATACACCAATGGATCTGAATGCTGTTCTATTTGCTCAGCTCGATCGCCTAAGTAATCCGAATTTAAAAGGTGGGGAGCTAGAAGCTGAAATTCAAAAGGCAGAAGCCATTGAGAAAATCAGTGAGCAGGTCATCAAGAACAACAATATGCGTTTAAACGCTGCAAAATTGGTTGCTGAATATC
>JAVXBC010000105.1:0-9952 GCA_036660195.1 Acinetobacter sp. | reverse complement strand
AGACTTCTACAACTCGAATGGATACATCTCAATTCACTGAGTATTTAAATTTAATCGAAGCATTTGCGCTTAAAACGTTTGGCATGGTTTTGCCTGTGCCTGATGATCTTAAATATGTGATGGAGTAAAGATATGGCGAACCTAACGCCTAAACAGCAAAGGTTTGTCGAAGAATATCTGATAGACCTGAATGCTACGCAAGCCTATATCAGGGCTGGCTTTTCAGAGAAATTAGCCAATACCAATGCGGCTAAACTACTACAAAATACTACAATCGCAAAAGCAATCGAAGATGCTCGAAAAGAAGTATCAGAAAAGGCGCTTATTACAACTGAAATGGTCGTGAAAGGCTTACTTAAAGAAGCACAAGATTATGCGGAAGGCTCTACGCAATCAGCACGTGTTTCTGCTTGGGCGCATCTTGGCAAGCATTTGGGCATGTTTAAAGACAAGATTGAGCATTCAGGTCCCAACGGTGGTGCAATTGATTTAAGTTTAAAGGTGGTATTCGAAAATGATGGAGAAACGAGTACCGAGTAAATTTAAGCCGCTTTATACACATCTAAAAAACAACAAACTATTCTATGTGTATCACGGTGGTCGTGGCGGTGGTAAGTCATGGGAGATTGCAGACTTTTTGCTGATTGAAGGTGCAAAGAAAAAGCACCGCATTTTGTGTTGTCGTGAAGTGCAAAAGTCAATTAAGCAGTCTGTGCATAAGCTCTTATCAGATCGTATTGCCGCATTGGGCTTAGGTCACTTTTATCAAATCTTAGAAACAGAAATACGTGGCATAAACGGCACTGAATTTAGCTTTGCCGGCTTGCTGAATCATACAGTTGAATCAGTTAAGTCATTTGAGGGCGCAACAATCACATGGATTGAGGAAGCACAGACAGTGAGTGCTTTCTCATTGTCTATTTTGATTCCTACGGTTGTTCGTACTTCTAAGCCGATGGTTATCATGTCAATGAACCCAAAGCTACCAAGTGACGCTGTGTATTCGCAATACGTGCTTGGTGGGCGTGATGATACAACTGTGGTACAGATCAATTACACTGACAATAAAGAATGCCCATCTGAGTTGATTGCATTAGCTGAACAGATGAAAGCCGACGACTACGATCAGTACGAGCATATCTGGCTGGGTAGACCTAAAGAGATTGCAGATGGTGCAATCTACAAAGCTGAGTTTGAGCAGATTAAGCGTGAAAACCGTATCTGTAAAGTTCCGCACGACCCTAATTTAGCTGTTTATACATCATGGGATTTGGGAATTCTTGATCCTACAGCAATTTGGTTTTTTCAGATTTACGGCAAAGAAGTTCGAGCGATTGATCATTATGAAGCGAACAATGAGCCGTTGGCGCATTACGCTCGTATTCTTGATGAGAAAAAGCAGCAGTATAGCTACAACTACGATAAACATTTTGCACCACATGACATCGCAGCACGTGATTTATCGAGTGGCGTGAGTCGTGAGCAAACAATGGCTAATCTTGGCTATCGAATGAATAAAGGCGCAAGACTTGGTGTTGAAGATCGTATCGAAGCTACGCGGCAATTCTTAAAAAACTGTTGGTTTGATGCTGAAAACTGTAAACACGGTATTCGCGCATTACAAAACTATCGTCGTGAATTTAACGACAAATTGGAGCAGTTTAAGGCAACGCCTGTGCATGATTGGGCTTCACACAGCTCGGATGCATTCGGTGAAGGTGCAATCAATATCAATAAAATGTGCCAACCGCAACAAGTAGAAATTAACCCAATCCCAACAATCAATCGTTGGTAATCAAATGGAGTCAAGTCGTGACTGATAAAGCAGATCGACTTGCCAAAATCCACGAAACCGCAAAGAAACAATTTGATAAAGCTCAATGTGCTGTTGCTGATGAACGTCAGCAGTGCTTAGAGGATCGTCGTTTTTATTCTATTGCTGGTGCTCAATGGGAAGGCAAGTTAGGCGAACAGTTTGAAAATAAGCCTAAATTTGAAGTCAATAAGATTCACTTGGCTGTCATTCGTATTATCAATGAATACCGCAACAACCGCATCGGCGTGAACTTCATTAGCAAGGATGGTGTGAGCAATGATGACTTGGCTGACACTTGCGCAAAACTTTATCGTGCAGATGAACAAGATTCAGGTGCAGATGAAGCTTATGATAATGCGTTTGAAGAGGCAGTCGGTGGTGGCTTTGGTGCTTGGCGTTTACGTGCTGAATATGAAGACGAGGATGATGAGGAGAACGAGCATCAGCGAATCAGAATAGAGCCTATTTTTGATGCCGATACATGCGTTTTCTTTGATCCAGATGCAAAGCGCCAAGATAAAGGGGATGCAAAATACTGCTTTGTTTTAACTTCAATGTCATGTGATGCATTTAAAGAAGAATATGGTGAAGATCAAGACCCATCATCGTGGGATAAGAGCATTAGCAAAAGTCACTTTGATTGGTCCACCAAAGATTCTGTGTATATCGCTGAATACTACAAGGTCGAAAAGGTTAAAGAGAAGATTCATATTTTCCGCTTAATTGATGGCTCTGAAGAACGATATACAGCAGAACAACTTGAAGAAGATCCAAGCATTCTTGATGAATTAAATGCAACAGGTGCGCAAGAAGTTCGTGTTCGAGATTTTGAGCGCAAGCGTGTTCGCAAGCTCCTTATGTCTGGTCTTGGTGTTCTTGAGGATTACGGCTATATCGCTGGTCGTCATATTCCAATCGTGCCTGCGTATGGTAAGCGTTGGTATGTTGACAACGTAGAGCGTTGCATGGGTCATGTGCGGCTTTGTAAGGATGCACAGCGACTTAAAAACATGCAGCTATCTAAGCTTGGAGAAATCAGTGCGCTTTCTAGTGTTGAGAAGCCAATTCTAGCACCCGAACAGGTTGCTGGCGTTCAACACATGTGGGCGAATGACAACATTGAGAACTATCCATTCCTATTAGCTCATCCACTTAAAGACGCAATGGGTAATGTTGTTGCTCAAGGTCCAGTGGCTTACACCAAGCCGCCAAACGTACCGCCTGCAATGGCTGCCTTGCTTCAAGTCACTGAACAAGATTTATCGGACATTCTAGGTAATCAAGAGTCGGGTGATGAGATTGTTTCCAATACCAGTGGTGTTGCAATCGAGATGATTCAAAACCGTTTGGATATGCAGTCTTTCATCTACATTTCTAACTTTGCCAAAGCGGTGCGCCGATCTGGTGAAATTTGGCTGTCTATGGCTTCTGATCTTTATGTCGAAGATGGTCGGGCGATGAAGACAGTTGGGAATCAGGATGAGATCGACTCAATCGAGTTATTTAAGCCTGTTTATAACCCTTCTTCTGGTGAAGTTGAGCATACAAATGACTTAACCAAAGCTAAGTTTGATGTATCAATCGACATTGGACCAACATCAACCAGCAAGCGCAATGCAACGGTTCGCTCACTGACCAACATGCTTCCTTTAGTAGCTGACCCAATGGATCAACAAGTGTTGTCATCCATGATTATGATGAACATGGAAGGTGAAGGTGTTAGTGAAGTCCGTGAATATTACCGCAAGAAATTATTGCGTATGGGTGTTGTAGAGCCAACCAAAGAGGAAGCTCAGCAACTCGCACAAGAAGCTCAGAATCAACAGCCTGATGCAAATACGCTGTATCTGCAATCCGAAGCTGAAAAGAATAAATCACTCGCAATTAAAGCACAGGCAGACACTGAGCTTGCGATAGCAAGAGCAGAAGAAACCAAAGCCAAAGCAATAGATTTAATGACACGCCTAGATATGGATGAGCGACAAGCAGTGCTTGAAGCAATCAGTCAACTAGGTATGCAACCACAACAGGCAACCGTTCAGCCTATACAGAACGAGGAAATGCAATATGTCAATTGAAGACCTGCGCACAGAACCGGATGAAGAAGACAACATTGACCCGATTGAAGACAATCAGGAAGATGAAAGTCAGGAAAATTCAGAAGAAACCCAAGATGAAGCAAACCAGTCCGATGATGAGACATCTGAAGATGAAGAGTTTGTTATCACGGTGGGCGATGAAGAGCCAGAGCCATCTGATGATGATGACTTTAGTGGAAAGCCAGCGCCAACATGGGTAAAAGACCTTCGCAAAAAAGAGCGTGAAGCACGAAAACGCATCAAAGAGCTAGAAGCTCAGGTGCAACAGGTTAAACCAACTGAAAAGCCGATTGAAGTTGGACCAAAGCCAAGGCTTGCTGACTTTGATTATGACGAAGATGACTTTGAAAGCGCAGTTGAACAATGGCATGAGCGTAAACGTCAAGTTGAACAGCAGCAAGCAACAAAGCAGGCTGAAGAAGAAAAGGCTAATCAAGCATGGCAGACCAAAATGCAAAGCTATGAAGAGCGACGTCAAAATGTAGCATCCAAAGTTCGTGACTTTGAGGAAGTAGAAGAAGCTGCAAAAGACAAACTCACAGCAACCCAACAGGGCATTTTGATTCATGCTGCTGAAAATCCTGAATTGATTTTGTACCACTTGGGGAAAAATCCAAAGAAAGCGCAAGAGCTTTCTGAAATTACAGACCCAATTCAATTCGCCTTTGCTGCGGCAAAACTGGACTCTCAAATGAAAATCCAAACTCGTAAACCATCAACTCAACCAGAACGAAAACCTAGCGGATCGGCTGGTTTGTCTGGTGTGGTAGATCAAAAGTTAGCGCAACTCGAAGCGAAAGCAGCGAAAACTGGTGATCGTACCGAGCTGATTAAATACAAAAAATCTCTACAGAAATAAGGTGAATACTTATGGCTACAAGCTTTACTAAACAAGAACGGGTGATGTTTGATGATGTGATCGAAGGCTTTGAAGACCTACTTGTTATTGCAAAGGGGGCTGAACTATACGACCCATTAACTGCTCAAGAAGCGGTGAATGCACGTGATAAGTTCTGGATTCCTGCACCAATGATTGGTGCGTCTTACGATGGTTTCGACCAGACTGCCAATTTTGATGGCTTGACTCAGTTAAACGTGCCGGCATCAATTGGTTATCACAAATCAGTACCTAAAACCCTTTCCTCTAGAAACCTGCGTAATGCTTATGCAATGGATCAATTCGGTAAGGCAGCAAAGCAGAAACTAGCTTCTGATGTGAATACTGCATTGTTCCGTACCGCAGCATTGTTTGGCTCGATCGTGTCAAAGCGAACAGGTGCAGCAACTGGTTATGATGATGTTGCTGACATTGACACTCGTATGACTCGTATTGGTGTTCCTGCTGATGGTCGTATGGCGTTCTATTCGCCTTCTGCTATGAACGCAATGGCAGGCAACTTAGCAAGCCGCTCTGAAGACTCAGCTCGTTCTAAAAATGCTTATGAAAAAGCCATGATTCGCCATGACGTGGCAGGCTTTGAAGTATTTAAAAACGATCAAGAAGTTCGCTTAACTGCGGCAGCTGGTGGTGCTACAACTGTGAATGGTGCAAACCAACGCACTATTCCAGCCGCAACCACTACATCAGCAGGTCTTGAAGAAAACAAAGACAATCGCTATACAGATTTAGTGGTGACTTCGGCGGGTTATGCCGGCATTCAAATCGGTGATGCCTTTACTATTGCGGGTGTGAATGAGGTTCATTTGATCACCAAGCAAGACACCGGATCGCTTAAAACTTTCCGTGTGGTGGATAAGCCGGCAGCAAATACACTTCGTATTTATCCTGCGATTATCGACCCGACCGAAGGCTCTATTGCTTCGAAAGAATATGCGAACGTGACCAATGCTCCAGCAACTGGTGCTGTATTAACTTGGCTAAATACTGTTGCTGCACCACTTAACCCATTCTTCCGCAAAGAAAGCCTGATCTTGATTCCGGGTACTTTTGCTGTTGAAGCTGATGATGGTTGGCAAGTAATGCGTGCGACTACCGATTTAGGTATTGGCATCACGTATACCCGTCAAGGCAATATTAACGACCTTTCATGTAAAGCGCGTTGGGACATTGACTTCGGTACTGCGCTGCTTAATCCAGAAATGGCTGGTGTTCAGTTGTTTAATCAAACCTAATAACTTGTGACGACAAATGCCCGCTATATGCGGGCGTCGTCATTTTTGGAGTAATGAAAATGCCGCAATACCGTAAAAAACCTGTGGTGATTGATGCGATTCAATTAACAGATAGAAACGTGCGTCAGGTTTATGAATGGGTGCATGGCTGCGTAGCTATTAAAACCGATATTGATTTGCATAAATGGGATGACTATGTTCAGCTAATTATTGCAAAAGGAATGAAGATTCCAACGCTTGAAGGCAAGATGGTTGCTTCTATTGGTGACTACATCATCAAAGGTATTCAAGGTGAGTTCTATCCATGCAAGCCGGATATATTCCTTGCGACTTATGAGGTAGTGACATGAGCAACTATCCAAAAATGCTCTATAAGGGCAATAAAGCTAAATACGAATACCAAACCGCATCAAACGAAGAATCAGAAAAAGAATTGCTTGATTCAGGTTGGGTAGATTACATCGACTTGCCCGAGCCTGAGCTAAAAATTGAAGAAGTTGCGCCAAGCGAAGCGCCTCAAGGCTTTGTGACTACTGAACAATTTGATGCGCTAGGTGAAGAAAATACTCAGTTAAAAGAAGAACTGGTCGAAGCTCTAAAAGAAAACCAAGAGCTACGCAAACAGATCCGATTCAAAGAACTGGAAGATAAGCCAGCAGATGAGCTTAAGGTCATTCTTGATGGGGCTGAAATCAAATACAAAGCCAATGCGGGCAAGCCAGAATTAGCTCAATTGGTGCTGGATCATGAGTCTAATGTCGGTTCTGATGAATAATACTCAATGGGAAGTATGTGAAATCCATGATTCAGTTCACGTGATGCCTCAAGGTGACTTAAAGCCACATTGTTTTAATCCGGATTGTGCATGTGGTGTGAAGTATGACAATGGTGTGTATATCCATAATTCATACGACGAGCGCGAACTGACTGAAAATTTACCGAGGTGCTAAATGTCCTGGACTAAAAGACAAATTGTTGAGCAAGCGCTTGAAGAACTAGGACTTGCATCTTATGTATTTGATATGCAGCCAGAGCAGGTTGAAAGCGCAAAACTAAAGCTAGACACCATGATGGGCTTATGGGATGCAAAAGACATTCGCTTTGGTTATCCGTTAGGCTCAAGTGCTAAGAGTGGTGATCTGGATGAGGAAACTCATATTCCAGATTATGCGGTTGAAGCGGTGCGTTTAAATCTAGCGATTCGACTTGCTAGCTCGTTTGGTAAGACTGTTTCAATTGAACTAAAAGCTATGGCAAAAGATGCATTTGAAACGATTCAATTAGCCATGCTTAGCAACCCACCGAGAGTTCGGCTCGATCCATCATTACCGCGTGGTGCTGGGCATAAAGGCGATTGGCTACCTTTCATTGAAAAAACACAAACCAAAACAGTATTTGCTCCCGACACATCAGTGAGTTTCACAAATGAATAAACGATTAAATATCACAGACAAGATTAACGATTGCGATTCAGTGGTGATTTGGAGTGCAAATAATCAGGATTATCGTGGTGCGCCAGTTGACTTGTTGATCGAGAAAATTCAGGAAAGTATCAAGAAAGTTGATTACCCGCCAATCAATATTCAACACTTCAACCCGAATGCAGATTTTACGCTGGATATAGAAAATCATGAGGTTGGCACCTATCTGATTTTAAACCCATCTATAAGCATAACCACAGGCTCAATCAAATTGCCTGAGCGTTACACTGTGACTGATGGACAAGTCTTATTGGTTGCTTGTGCGCAACAGGTGAATAACTTCTCGGTTGATGGAAATAATGCACTTGTGATTGGCGCGCCAAATGCCTTAGCTGCAAATGGTTTCTTTAAATTGAAGTATGACAAGCTCTCTAATACTTGGTATCGAGTGGGGTAAATATGCAAATCCCTATTTTGGATGGAATCTATACTGACAATAATTCTGATTTTCGCACAGCTTACCCTGTCAACCTGATTCCAGTACCAAAAGGACAGGGGATTTCAGCAGGATATTTAAGACCAGCCGAGGGTATTAACCAAGTTGCTGATCTGCCTGGCGTAGATCGTGGTGGTATTGTTTGGCGTGGTGAGCACTATCGAGTTTGCGGCACAAAGTTTGTAAAAATCTCAGCATCTAGTCAGGTTACAGAAATTGGTAACGTGCAATCAGGCGGGCCATGTTCATTTGACTACTCATTTGATTATCTCGCCATTAATGCAGGCAGTGCGCTGTATTTGTACGATGGCGAGGAATTGCAGCAAGTCACAGATGAAAACTTAGGTGCTGTGCATGATGTGATTTGGGTGGATGGTTATTTCATGACAAGCGACAGCAACAACATTGTTGTCACTGAACTAAATAACCCATTTGAAGTGAATCCGCTTAAATATGGATCTTCAGAAGTCGATCCTGATCCTATTGTTGGTCTGATTAAACTTCGCAATGAAGTCTATGTGCTTAACCGCCACACGATTGAGGTATTTGATAACGTTGGCGGTGAATTTTTCCCATTTCAGCGCATTGATGGCGCTCAAACTACAAAAGGCACACTAAGCAAAAATACTGCATGTGTTTACATGGATGCAATTGCTATGCTTGGCGGTGGAAGAAATGAAGCTATCACAGTTTACATTTCATCTGCTGGCTCTTCGCAAAAGATTGCAACCCGTGAAGTTGAGCAAATTCTTTCAAATTACACAGAAAGCCAACTAACTGAATGTCAGCTAGAGTCTCGACAGGTTGACGGTCACTCATGGCTGTATATCCATCTGCCAGATCAAACGCTTGTCTATGACGCAGTTGCATCGCAGACTACAGGTCAGCCAACGTGGTTTATTTTGAATAGTGGTGGTGGCTATAAAGCTCGAAATATGACTTATGCCTATAGCAAATGGTTTGTAGGTCACACTTCAGAACCGAAACTAGGCGTTCTTACAGATGAATCGGGCGAGCATTGGGGCAATGAAGTTGAATGGCAATTTGGCACAGCGATTGTTTATAACGAATCAAGCGGCGCAATCTTTCATCAACTTGAATTGGTTGCCTTAACTGGACGCAATTCCTTCCGCAAGGAATCGAGTATTTATACTCAATATTCAGTAGATGGGGTTGAGTGGTCTATGCCTAAATTTATCAGCATTGGCAAGCGTGGAGAGCGCAATAAACGCCTTGTGTGGTTTCAACAGGGATATATGCAAAACTGGCGCATACAGCGGTTTACAGGCACATCAGCAGCACGATTATCCATTGCACGGCTAGAAGCAAAAATAGAGCCATTGGGGGTTTAAATGCTAGTTAGACCTAAAAAGCCAAATCGGGAAGAACTTGCCAAGATTTTCAAAGACCCAAGAACCATAAAGGCTTTTGAGCAGGTTTTTGAGATTCTACCCAGTGAATTTAACAATCAGCAGCAAAGCCTTGATGATGTTCAATCACTGGCTGAAAGTGCAACCGCTCAAGCAGGCTTGGCAATGGCATTACTTTATGCGGTTGAAGCTTTGGCGGAAGTCAAGGCGACGGAGCCAGTACATCAATGCAATTGCCATCATGATGACTTAACGCCACGTTATGAGCATGTCACATCAGACCACATTGAACCCACCCAAATTCAATATCAAGAAATTAACTCATTGGAGGTGATCTAATGGCTGTCAAAGTAAAAAATATTATTCCATCAAAACAACTGGAAGATACCCAAACCAATCAGCATATTGCATCAGTTAAAACCATGATTGATAAGGTAACAGCAACAAATACTACAGGGGCAGCAGTGACATTTAGTTGCAATCTAGTACCATCAGGTGGTGCTGTAGGTGATGCTAATGCAATTATTAAAGACAAGACTGTTGCGGCTGATGAAACTTATGCTTGCCCTGAGTTGGTCGGGCATGTGTTGGAGGCAGGCGATGCGATTAGCATGATT
>JAVXBC010000104.1:3942-9968 GCA_036660195.1 Acinetobacter sp. | reverse complement strand
CGCCATTGTTTGAACTTGATGCAGAACATTTCGCTTTCTAAACATAGTTTAGAATACGATGCAACGTACATCACGAAAAAAGGACTGGTCAGTTTTGACCGTCCTTTTTTTGTTTATTCAAGGTTAAAATTACATCATTGATGACTAAAATCCCCCTTTGCTCCTTTTCAAAATGGAGACTTTCACTCTCTTAAAAGCGTGGTCAGGGGAGATTCCTAAACAAAGGAAACACATATGCCAATTTATAACGCACCATTAGCAGACATGAAATTCATCTTAAATGATGTCTTTCAAGCAGAACAATTTTGGCAGTCGAATGAGAATCTTGCTCATGTTGATGCTGCTACGGCTGAAGCAATTTTAGAAGAAATGGCGAAGTTTGCCCAAAACGTGACGCACCCACTGAACCGTACAGGTGATGAAGAAGGTGCAAAAATTGAAAATGGTCAGGTTACGACTCCTGCTGGTTTTAAAGATGCATTCCGTCAATATGCGGAAGGCGGTTGGATTGGTTTAGCCGCAGATGAAGAATGGGGCGGTCAAGGCATGCCAAAAATGCTGACGGTACTTGCAGATGAAATGTTATTTGCAACCAATCCATCATTCATGCTCTACCCGCTTCTTTCAGTGGGTGCAGGTATGGCGCTTAACAGCTATGCATCACAAGAGCAAAAAGAAACTTATTTACCGAAAATTTATTCTGGCGAATGGTCAGGCACCATGTGCTTAACTGAACCTCATGCAGGAACAGATTTAGGTATTATTAAAACCAAAGCTGAACGCAATGAAGATGGTACCTATAACATTACTGGGACTAAAATCTTCATCACAGGTGGTGACCATGACCTTGGTGAAAATATCATCCACTTAGTGCTTGCAAAAACTCCTGATGCACCTGCGGGTTCACGTGGTATTTCTTTGTTCATCGTACCGAAATTCCTTGTGAATGCAGATGGTTCTTTAGGCGAACGCAATCCAGTTGGTCCAGGTTCAATCGAACACAAAATGGGCATCAAAGCCTCTGCAACTTGTGTGATGAACTTTGACGGTGCAAAAGGCTTCCTCGTAGGTAAAGAAAACGAAGGTCTTGCTGCGATGTTCGTGATGATGAACTACGAACGTTTGTCTATGGGTATTCAAGGTCTAGGTGCTTCTGAATTTGCTTACCAAAATGCAGCTCAATATGCGACAGATCGTTTACAAGGTCGTAGTGCTACAGGTGTTCAATCGCCAAGCAAACCAGCAGACAGCATTTTGGTTCATGGTGATGTGCGTCGTATGTTGCTCAATGTACGTGCCAACAATGAAGCATCTCGTGCGTTTGCAGTGTATGTCGGTCAACAACTTGACATTACTAAGTTCTCAACGGATGCCGAAGCGGTCAAACAAGCAAATAACCGTGTTGCATTGTTAACGCCAATCGCCAAAGCATATCTCACGGATACCGCATTCCAAGCAACTTTAGATGCGCAAATGGTGTTTGGTGGTCACGGCTTTATCCGTGAATGGGGCATGGAACAATGTATCCGTGATCTTCGTATCTCACAGATTTATGAAGGGACTAATGGCGTTCAATCACAAGATTTAATCGGTCGTAAAACCATTAAGTGCGGCGGCTCTTTCATTGCTGAATATTTGACTGAAATCCGTGATTTCGCCAATGCTTTAGATAACGATTTAAACTTCATTAAAGATGCAACTTTAGATGCAGCAACTGAAGTTGAAGCGATTACTCAATTCGTTATTGAACAAGCAGCTGAAAATATCGACTTCCCGAACTCTGTGGCAGTGGATTATTTACATGCGGTTGGTTTACTGAGCTTTAGCTTTATGTTTGCCAAAATTGCGGCAGCAGCAAAAGATAAATCGGGTGATTTCTACCAAAACAAGTTAGCTTTAGCAGAATACTTTGTTGAGCGCATTTTGCCTGAACTTGATGCTCGCATAGCCAAAGTTAAAGCAGGTTCAGATTTAATTATGAACTTCAGTGAAGATTACTTCACGAACCAAGCTTAATATCTCAAAAGAAAAAATGCCTGAATATTCAGGCATTTTTTGTATCTAAATCATCAGAATGTAAGAAGCAGGCACTTGCCTGCTTTTTACTCTTTTAACTTATGAAACACGATAAATTTTGTACTTGCTATCCACTAAGACATAGTGATTATGTAATTGCATCCAACGATAACCACGCGGAGGCGTATTTAGGCGGTGTTCACGGAAATTAGAAACGACATAACGATTAGTACGAAACTCTGCTGGTAAACGTTCACCACGTTTCAAGACAATCCGTTGACCATATCGATTGCCACGATCCGCATTGGACCAACGCGGTGGATCACGATGATCATGGCGGTTGTCGTATCGGTGCTGATGATAGCCTTGATGACGATCTTGAGCGTAATGATTCCAATGATTTGAATCTGCCATTGCCGAGGCAGAAATACCAAACATTAAACTCGATACAAGTAATAAAACGGTCTTTTTCATGGTCTGATCCTCTGTTGTTTGATCTGAATTCAGATTAAGAGAAACTCAAGGAGAAACCATGAACGAAACCAATCACTTTGCAAAACTTTGTAATGAAATCCAAGAAATTATGGAGATTCATTTAAGGCAAATATTTTCTAAAATCATTTAAAATCAACGTACAATCTCAATTGTGAAATGATCATCTGTCACTAAAAGATAACGACCATCAACAATGACCCAATGTCGGCCTCTAGGCGGTTCATATAAATCATAAGCTCGCCAGTCGCGCAGTACATAACGCTCACTGCGTAACTCACTTGGTAATACGCCACCTACCACATAACCTTCTCGCTCATAGCGATAGTCATATTGGGTGTCGGGATAATATTCAATTCGCACACCTGACTGGCGATGGTAGGGATAACGAATATTTCCATCGGGCTGATAGTAGTAACCTTTCGGGGGTGCAGTTGGCGTATAACGTTGGTTTGAAAATGCAAATGGATCTTGTTGATAAGCAGGCGCATATGGTTGCGAGTACGTTGGTCGCTCGACACCACGATAGTTCCCCCATGCGTTATCGGCAAAACTAGCAACTGGGAGAAAGGCTAAAACAGCGCATAAGCTGTATAGATAATATTTGGGTTGCATCATCAGGATCTCCATCTGCATCTAAGACCTACTCCTATTTTAGGATAAAAAAGCAACAGACACTGTTGTAATCCTATTTTTTCTGATCAACTGCCCCATTCATGCGACCGATGTGTTAAATCTTTCAAGTGCAGAGATATGCTAAAATTATGTTTTGATTTTTGAGGCTGCATTGGTGTCTGAAATGAATTTTGATCGACTCTCTCAATTTTTTAGTCAAATGCCGAGCGTACAGCAATCAGGAATTGTGGCGCATGGCACAGATGGTCAACAAGCTTGGTGGTTTAAATTTAACATTGATATTGAACATCCACTGGCATGGCAAACCGTACAAGAGTTGGGGCATGTGCTGAATTATTTATCGACCAATGAACGCTTGCCAACTCAATTTTTTCCTGTGTCTCCACCGCCTTATATGAATGGTGAAGCCAAAGATTTTTTAGCTTGGGTGATCCAGTGTAATCATGCTGAGTTTAGCCCAGATGTAGTTTGCGACTGGTTAGAAGCTCGGTTACCAAATCCTGTCTATGATGAAAATCAGTGGAAAATCAAGACTGATCTTAAAGAGCTTGATGAACTGACAGATAAAGATTTAGATCAATTAGTTCCTCCAAATCCACAATAAAAAAAGAGGCTTTATGCCTCTTTCATTTTAGAACGTCGATATTCCTGACCATTCCATAAAACGATAAATCCAATACTTCACTTTGGATTCATCTGCATATTTTGCATATTCCACCGTCATTTGACGATCATTGGCATTCGTCCACGTTGAATCAAAATACTGCGCCGCATCCCTAAATACCTGTGCTTGTGCTGTGCCAATCACGCGCATATTGGTTTCAAGATTATAATTTTTTAAGTTACGTGCGGTTAAGTTCGCTGAACCTAAAATCAATTCCGCTTGTTGCGCATTATATTTCAATAGCATTTTACTGTGGCATTGTTCGCCATGTGTATCGCACCAACGGATTGGTAGACCTAGAGCATTCAATTCAGACGCCACCTGTCGATTCGGAATGCCATTTTTTTGTCGACCAAATGCATCTTTATTCGGGTCAATAACCAACCGCACAATGACACCACGTTGCTGCGCCTGTTTTAACGCCTCAACAATGTTGCGTTCCGATAAATAAAACATCGCCATATCTAAATGATCGTGTTTTTTTGCTCCATTGATCATGGTAAGTACCGCATCAAAAATCGCTTTTTCAGTCAGCACTTGCACTTGCGGTAGACTTTTATCTTCATCTATTTGACCCATAATTACTACAGGACTTGCGCCTTGCGAAATTTGCGCTACCGCTTGTTCGGTTTGCAGCACATCCATCGCAATTGCGCCATCCACCACTAAAGCCACATTGCTATGGTGTGAACTGCCATCATGTGGATTGGCTGAAGTGACTAGACTTTTCCAACCTTGTGCTGTATCCACCACCAGTGTTTTACGATGATTAGCTTTAAAGTTAAATAAAGCTAAATAGCTACGCAAAGTAATTTTCTCATCACCAAAAGGATTGCTCAACCAACCAGCTTCGGAATTATTGCCAAGATTCTGACAGCACAAATACCAAAAACCAGACCACAGTGGATTCGGTGCTCGCATCGGTCTTAAATCGGTTTCAATCACTTCCACCCCAGCCTGCCGCAGTTGCTCATAGTGCTTTGGTGCAATGCCGCCATAAACGGAATTAATCGGATCGGTGATCATCACAATTTGAATATTTGGATTCTGAGTCCGCTTCTTGATCAGCGCATCAGTCAATTGCTGCATTAAGGGAATTTGCTTAACTTTTGATTTTCCAACTTCCTGATTGAACAGAAACATATCCAACACAATCGTGGTTTGTGCATCGTCTATCAGTTGAAAAACTTCCTTGAAAATATGTTGATCAACGTGTTGCTGACCTTGCGCATCTAAATAGGTTTGATCGGCTAGAAATTTCACATTAGCATGGCGAAGTTGTCCAGTAAAATCCAGTCCTTGTGGGAGCGGTTTTACGGTGTGATAGATTGCTGAAGCAATGTACCCAATCACCAAAATACTGAATATGACTGCCATGTAACGTCGACCTGACCAGTTTAATTTTTTATGAATCCGTTGGAAAATACGCATATATAAACAGAAAAGCCCTAGCCTAATGGAAATCCAACCCTCTTTACCAAAGAGGAGGAGCTTTAAGTAGGCTAGAGCTTATGCGTTGATTTTTCAATAAGATTTAGGTAGAAAATTAGAAACTAAAATTCACGCCAACGGTAAAGTTACGTCCGACTTGCGGAATCGTCGATAAGAATGAGGCGTGTTGATAAATCTGATCATCCAACAGATTATTGGCATTTAAGAACACGCGATAATCCCCTGCACGACCATATTGACCGTCGTACGCCACGCCCAAGTTCAATAGATTATAACTTTTGGTATCGGTTTCATAGGCTGCGATCTTGTCTTGTTGGAACACATGCGAATACTCTGCCGAACCGCTAAAACCATCACCAAAGTCGGCATTCACTTTGGTTCCTAAACGTCCTGCGGGCACGCGTGGTGCATTGTCATTGTCTATCTTGCCGCGAACATAATCTCCAAATACGCCAATTTTATAGATTGGGGAAATTTGATAACTTGCTTCGGCTTCCGCACCATAAAACTTGGCTTGATCTTGAGTGTATTGCACCAAACGGAAATCTTTGTACCGATCTAAAGTTTGTGCGTAGATGTAATCATCAAACCAATTTTGATAGACATGGATGTGGTAATCAAATTGATCATGTTCATAATGAAACCCAAGTTCCAAATTATTCGACTTTTCTTTGCTAAGTTGATCATTGCCTAATTCATAAGTATTGGTGGCGAAATGCCCCCCATTGGCATAGAGCTCTTGCGCTAAAGGCAAACGCTGTTGATG
>JAVXBC010000104.1:0-3842 GCA_036660195.1 Acinetobacter sp. | reverse complement strand
CGAAATGCCCCCCATTGGCATAGAGCTCTTGCGCTAAAGGCAAACGCTGTTGATGTGAAGCCACCAGTGAAAGTTTGTAATTCGGTGCAAACGCCCAATTGGCTGCACCTGAAACAGAAAAAGCAGAACCATCGAAGTCTTTTTTGCTTGAGTCTTCAATCTCAATTTGCTGTTGCTCTGCACGTGCCGCCAATTCAACATGTACGTCGTTAAATTGTGCGTGCTCAAGTCCAAAGACACTCCATTTTTGCGTCGTGTTTGGTGTTAAAAAGGCTTCTTCACCTGTGAGTGCTAATTTTTGCTGACCATACTGCGCGCCAATCACTCCCTCCCACGCCCCAATTGGGTTGTGTAGCAACTCTAAACGCCCATCGTAGCCTTTGTTTTTAAAACGTGTCGCAATGTTCCCTTCTTCGATTTCATCATGTTGATAATCGGTATAACTGGCTTGTGCACGTATTTTTTTAAATCCTGAAAATGGATCATCCAGTTCTGTGCGCAGATCATAGCGCTCAGATTTTAGATCAATCCAAGGCCCTGCATCGTGTGCATGTTCTTCATGCTCATGATCATGTCCATCATTTGGATCATGATCGCCACAGTGCAAACTCAACCCATGTAAATGACAACTTTCGTATTCATGGCTATGCCCTGGCAAACCATATTGATCTTGACGGTTGCTATAGGAAATGCCAGTAAATCCACGATCATAAATCCACGACACACCGAGATTAACCGTTTGACCTTGAGCAAAGGTATTATCGACACGGCGTTCCTTTTCACCTTCATGCACATAATCTGGGGCGATATAATCATTGGCATCGCGTTTTAAACCTTCAACTCGCAAAGCCACTTGATCACCCAAACCAACGGTAACGCCAGCACTTGCCAGTTTTTCATCACTGCCCGAGTTGTAACGTAAGCCAACATTGCCTTGATAATTATTTTCAGGCATTTGCGTTGGAATTTTACTATCCGTGACATTGACCAAACCACCGACCGTTCCAGCACCATAAAGTAAGGTCGAAGGCCCTTGAATAATTTCAATTTTCTTTGCCAATAACGGGTCAACCGTGACTGCATGATCTGGTGATAAAGTTGATACATCAATATTTTCTGAAGCATTCTGCAAAACTTTCACTCGCGCGCCCTCTTGCCCACGAATCACAGGACGGCTCGAACCTGCACCAAATTGATTGCTATGCACGCCCACTTCACCACTCAATGCCTCCCCAAGCGTTGCACTTTTCTCGGTCAAATCTTTTTGTTCGATAACTTGATCCGACACGGCAAAATCGGCGGCATTACGCTCCAAGGGATGTGCTTTAATTTGTATGGTTGCAAGTTTTTGTACATCAGGCTGATCATCTGCAAACGCGTTATGACTTAGCACGGTAAGAATAGATATGGTCAAAATATTGTGGGTAAAAGACATGTGAACTCGCAGATCATTTTAATTTGATATTTTGTTATATTATAACATTTCATTTAATTTGCAATAAAAAACATTCCGATAACACACCTTTGCTACACTGCCTCTCCATGATTCAGTGAAATTTATTTTTTAATCCTATGCCTTTTACGCTGTCACATGCCGTTCTTGCACCTCCATTATCAAAATTGAGTCGAGGTCATTTACCTGTTGCGGCGTTGGCAATTGGTTGTATGACGCCTGATCTGTATCGGTTGTTTACTGAAGAAACCATTGAATTAACACATCAATGGTCAGGTCTGTTATTTCCGAATCTTCTGATTGGACTGTTGTTTTGTCTACTTTGGTATTTACTTTATCGCCCTGTAATTTATCGCTTTGTCGGCATTTTTGATCCTTTAAATCTCAAATCATTTAATGATTTCATCTCATTTTCTTTAATGAGTTGTTTTGGGATTCTACTCGGTACAGCAACACATTTGATTTGGGATGGACTCACCCATCTTGATTTTCGAACTTTTGCTTTTAAAAAATTTCTCGCTCAAGACATTGCGCTATTAGGCTTCCATTACCCATTGCATTTTATTCTGCAAATCGGTTCATCTATTGTCACGTTGCCTTTCTTGTTTTGGATGTGTCACAACTATTATCGAACGCATCAATATGAGTCTTTTATTACTAAAACCATCCAAATAATCGCTGTGATGAGTTGCGTCATCTCAGTCATTGCTGGATTAATCGCTATTTGGCATTACAGCCACAGTATCTCCCCTGAGCTTTGGCGTTCAGAACAATACTTTTTCATTGGAAAATCAATCAACGAATTTACGCAAACAGGACTTTGTGTATTTACCGCGTCTTGCCTGCTGGTATTACTCTTCAATTGGAAAACATTTCATCCATAATTTCCGCTAAAAGCGTTGTTTTAAAATGCTCTTGAAAGTTTTAAGACTTGAGACAAACCGCTCAACAAGGCATAATCTCCCACTTCATTGGTGGTGCGCTGTTTACGCATTCACCGTCTAGCCAATATAGTTTGGATAATAATTCAATATGATGCGCACTCATTACTGTGGCTCTTTAACTGAAGCCCAAATCGATCAAACCGTAACTTTATGTGGATGGGTACACCGTCGCCGTGACCACGGTGGGGTAATTTTCTTGGACATGCGTGACCGTGATGGTCTAGTTCAAGTGGTGATTGACCCAGATACCCCTGAAGCATTCGCCACTGCGGATAAATCACGTTCAGAATTCGTGTTAAAAATTACTGGTCGTGTGCGTCGTCGCTACGAAGGCACTGAAAATGCCAATATCGTCAGTGGTCAAATCGAAGTGCTCGGCAAAGAAATCGAAGTACTTGCCGCGTCTGAAACTCCACCGTTCCCATTGAACGATGAAAACACCAATATTTCTGAAGAAATTCGTTTGAAATATCGTTTCTTAGACATTCGTCGTCAAGAAATGTTAGACCGTTTACGCTTCCGTTCGAAATTAACCAACCTGATTCGTAATTATTTCGAAGAACATGGTTTCTTAGACGTTGAAACGCCAATTTTAACTCGTGCAACGCCTGAAGGCGCACGTGACTATTTAGTTCCAAGTCGTGTATCAAACGGTAGTTTCTACGCACTTCCACAATCACCACAATTGTTCAAACAATTGTTGATGGTAGGTGGTATTGACCGTTATTACCAAATCGCAAAATGTTTCCGTGATGAAGATTTACGTGCTGATCGTCAGCCTGAATTTACCCAAATCGACGTTGAAACATCGTTCATGAGTGACGATGACATTATGGATTTGATGGAAGTTTTAACCGTGAAGATGTTCGACGAACTTCTTGGGGTTAAATTCGGTAAATTCGAACGCATGACGTATGCCGATGCCATGCGTGACTATGCATCAGACAAACCTGATATGCGTATTCCATTGAAACTCATTGACGTTGCAGATTTGATGCAAGACGTTGAGTTCAAAGTATTCGCTGGCCCTGCCAAAGATCCGAAAGGTCGTATTGTGGCGTTACGCGTTCCAGGCGCGGCTTCATTGCCACGTAGTGCAATTGACGAATACACCAAATTTGTCGGTATCTACGGTGCGAAAGGTTTGGCTTATATCAAAGTGAATGAATTAGCCAAAGGTATTGAAGGTCTTCAATCTCCAATCGTGAAATTCATCGAACCAATCGTACTTGAGCTATTAGCTCGTGTTGGCGCTCAAGATGGCGACATCGTGTTCTTTGGTGCGGATAAAGCGAAAATTGTAAATGATGCACTGGGCGCACTTCGTGTGAAGATTGGTCATGATTTGAATCTTGCGACGTGCGAATGGGCACCGCTTTGGGTGGTTGACTTCCCAATGTTTGAAGAAACAGATGATGGTAAATGGACGTCTGTTCATCACCCAT
>JAVXBC010000103.1:0-9985 GCA_036660195.1 Acinetobacter sp. | reverse complement strand
GACTGCAGTTACTGCGAGCATGGTAAAAGAATTACGTGACCGTACTGGTCTTGCCATGATGGAATGCAAAAAAGCGTTAACAGAATCAAATGGTGATGTTGAATTAGCGATTGATAACCTTCGTAAATCTGGTCAAGCAAAAGCAGCTAAAAAAGCGGGTAATATTGCAGCTGACGGCGCGATCACAATCATTCAAAACGGTAATAAAGCACTTCTTTTAGAAGTTAACTGCCAAACTGACTTCGTTGCAAAAGACGACAACTTTGCTGGTTTCTCATCTAAAGTTGCTGCTGCTGCACTTGCTGCAAACGAAACTGATGCGGCTAAAATTGCTGAACTAAAACTTGAAGATGGTTCAACAGTAGAAGAAGCGCGTGTTGCTTTAGTTCAAAAAATTGGTGAAAACATCCAAGTTCGTCGTGCTCAAATCGTTGAAGGCGAAAACTTGGCTGTGTACAAGCACGGTTTAAAAATCGGTGTTGTTGTTTCTTACACAGGTGATGCAGAAACTGGTAAAGGTATTGCAATGCACGTTGCTGCGTTCAATCCAGTTGCAGTAAATGCTGAAGGCGTATCTGCTGAGCTCATTGCAAAAGAGAAAGAAATTGCAGAAGCGAAAGCGATTGAGTCTGGTAAGCCAGCAAACATCGTTGAGAAAATGGTTACTGGTTCAGTTGAAAAATACTTGAATGAAGTTGCACTTGATCGTCAAATGTATGTAATCGACAACGACAAGAAAGTTGCTGATGTATTAAAAGCAACTGGTACTGTGGTAGCTCAATTCATTCGCTTCGAAGTAGGTGAAGGTATTGAGAAGAAAGCTGAAATGAGCTTTGCTGATGAAGTTGCTGCTGCTCAAGCTGCTGCTGCTCAATAATTTTTATTGAATCAGTAAACGTTTAAAAACCCAGTCATTTTGACTGGGTTTTTTATTACCTAAAATTTTAAAATTTGAAATTTCTTTGCATCAACGAAGTACTTTATGGGAATGCCGTAGATTTTGATCGGCTTCATTCAGCAATTCAAGAATTCCACCTTTAACAAAATTAAGGATTTCATTCATTTTTTTTTCAAGCTCTAATATTTTTTCTGTATTACCAAGATCTTGCTCGATTTCTAATTCACTGCTTAATTGTGACATGGTGCAAGATGACATGAGTTGATAAGCACTAAAAATCTTTTTTTCGGATGAGGCTGGAAATAATTCCGCAAGTTCTTGCGTAAATTTTTCTTTAATCGGTTGAAAATAAGTAGAAAAATCAGAAATATTAGAAAAAAGACTTAAGCTATTATTCCGCGATAAAAGTCGTAAATAATTCATCCAAGCCGGACTTTCTTGACCACGATTGATTAAAGGGGAGATAAAAGCACTGACCAAAGCATTGACTTGTTCTGAAAGGCTTCCATTACGATTCAGCATGTTTAATTTCGATTCATAATCATGGTTAAGTAAATTGGCGCGTCTAGCAACCACAGCTTGAAAAAGCTGTTCTTTGCCACCGAAATAATCAGTAATATCTGCTAACCGTGTTTCAGCCATTTGAGTAATTTGGCGTACAGAGACAGCATCATAACCCTGCTTAGAAAAAAGCGTTTCTGCGGCATCCATTAGATTATTTTTTACTTTGAGCCGATTGGCTTCACGTTTCAACATATGCTCACCAATAAACGTGATTAAATAAATTTGATCTAAATTAAGCTCTAAAAAAAATTATATCTGTTTGAGAACAATAAAAATAGAAGTTTTCATGGAACAACTGTTCCTTTATAATTATTTGGAACAATCGTTACGATTTATGGCTTATCGTAAGCTGAGATCAATTTTTCCCCAATGATTAAAAATATAAATTGAAGTGTTTACAAACACTCCAATTTTGGAGTTTAGCCATATGAACAAACTTAAACACGGCACGTTAATGTGTTTTTCACCACCTGTCATGATTGCGACATTTTTAATTGAAATCATCGGGGCACTGTGGATTTTATGGCAGTATAAAGCAACTCGTATCAGTCAACTCATTACGCTCATCCTGGTTTTTTTAGGGACCTTTCAGTTCGCAGAATATATGGTCTGTGAACGCGCTGTATTTTTGTCAAGTTTAGATTGGGCAAAAATTGGCTTTGCATCTATCTCAATGTTACCTGCATTAGGTTTTCATCTCACCTTAGAGCTTGCCGAGCGACAGTCTAAGATATTGATGGGCTTAGGGTATGCTTTTGCGTTTTCTTTTGCGGCATTTTTCTTGTGGATAGCGCATGGTATACGTAGCAGTCAATGCACAGGCAATTATGTCATTTTTGAAATGATGCCGAACATGATGTATTTCTACGGTTTTTATTATTACATGTGGTTGCTGATTGGCAGCACTTTGGCATTCCAAGCATCTAAAAAAGGTTTAGTGAATAAAAAAGCATTGTTCTATTTAGGGATTGGTTACGCTTCATTTATTCTCCCTACTACAGCGGTTTATTTGGTTGATCCAACAACTATTTCAGGCATCCCGAGCATCATGTGTGGCTTTGCTGTATTACTGGCATTCTGTTTAATTTTTGGTGTGATTACCAATGTAAAAGGAATGGAAACTCAAAGACGTTCTGTTTTCCAACGCTTTATCAACGATAATTAATCTATCATTTATTGTAATTTCAGAGGAATAGCAGCCACATATATAGTAGTTGCTATTCTTCTTAATCAATTAAAATTCTTACAAAAATCAGTTCATTGATCTTGTTGTTGTTTGAATTTTGCTAAAGCTTCAATACGGTATTGAATCAGCATTTCGCCAATTTCTACACCTTGAACATGTGCAGGTAAGTCTTGTGCACGTATATTTCTAACAATCTCCATCGAATCTAATAAATACTGTGCTTGCGGATATGGACGGTCTTCTAGTCCTAAACGACCTTTTGCATCGCATTCACAGGCCTGTACAAAAGCAATGACTTTTTCAGGTCGACGTAGAACATCCAAACGTTGTAACAATCGCCAAACCGTACCAGGTTTTAAATTTTTGATTTGATGGCATTTCAAATGTTCTTTACATACGATTAATGCCAAGTTTTTAAGATTTGTTGGAACTTTTAAACGTTCACAGAGGCGAGTGACAGGAGCTATACCGCGTTCTTCATGCATGATATGTCTTGGCAATTCATCAATAGGCGTAAGGGCTTTGCCCAAGTCATGTACCAATACTGCAAAACGCACGTCTAGGTCATAATCGGCACGGCACGCTTGTTGGAGTGCCATAAGTGTATGAATACCACAATCAATCTCTGGATGATATTCTGGGCGCTGAGGAACACCAAATAAAGCATCTATTTCAGGGAATAAACTTGCTAAGGCATTGCAGTCTTTTAAGCTTTGAAAATAAAGATCAGCTCGGTCTTCCATCAAGGCACGCGATGTTTCTTTCCAAACCCGTTCTGGTGTTAATGTTGCTAATTCACCTGAAGCAGCAATACCATGCATAAGTTGCATGGTTTCATCGGCAATTGTAAAACCATATTGTGCATAGCGTGCAGCGAAACGAGCTACGCGAAGGACACGTAAGGGATCTTCTAAAAAGGCATCAGAAACATGACGAAGGACTTTATTCTGAAGATCCTGTTGCCCTCCATAGGGATCATAAATATTTCCAGCGTCATCCATCGCCATCGCATTAATGGTCAAGTCTCTGCGAATCAGATCTTCTTCTAAGGTCACGCTGGTATCGGTAAAGAATTGAAAACCATGATAACCCACGCCAGATTTTCGTTCTGTGCGTGCCAAAGCATATTCTTCTTTGGTATTTGGGTGTAAGAAAACAGGAAAGTCTTTTCCGACAGGTTGATAACCTAAAGATAATAATTTTTCGGGCGTTGCGCCAACTACGACATAATCTTTTTCTTGATAGGGATGCTCGAGTAAATGATCTCGTACAGCACCGCCTACTAAATAAACTTGCATGAAAAAACCTCTATTCTTCATGCAATCATGCAACAGAATAGAGGTTTTCTCAAGTATTAAGCAAAGCTTTTCGCAAAAGACTCTGCTTAAGTTAATTAGTTTTGGCTTTGCTGAATTTCTGCAACAGTTAATGCTGTCATATTCAAAATACGACGCGTCGTTGCTGTCGGAGTCAAAATATGGACAGGTTTAGCTGCGCCTAAAAGGATTGGGCCAATCGTGACATTATTACCAGAAGTTGCTTTCAATAAGTTGAATGAAATATTGGCTGCATCTAAGTTAGGCATAATCAATAGGTTTGCAGAACCTTTGAAACGTGAATTAGGGAATGCAGAATGACGAATAGTTTCATCAAGCGCTGCATCACCATGCATTTCACCTTCAACTTCAAGTTCTGGCGCTTGCTCATTAAGTAAACGGTAAACTTCACGCATTTTTTGTGCGCTAGAATCTAACTGATCACTACCAAAGCTCGAATGTGAAAGTAATGCCACACGTGGGGTAATACCAAAACGACGAACTTCCTCAGCTGCTAAAATGGTCATTTCAGCGAGTTGTTCAGCAGTTGGGTTGGTATTGACATAAGTGTCAGCAATAAACAAATTGCGATCTTCAAGCATCAATGCATTCAGGGTGAAGAAAGTGCTGCGACCTTGTTTTAAACCAATCACATTTTTCACGAAATCTAGGTGAATGTCATAGCTCGCATAAGTTCCACACAACATGCCATCTGCCTTACCGAACTTCACCAGTTGCGCAGCAACTAAGGTAGAGCGACGACGTGCTTCACGTTGAGCATATTCAACAGTGACGCCTTTACGTTGCATAGTGGTGTAGTAGTCTTGCCAAAATTCATCATATTGAGGATTTTTTTCTTGATCTACGATTTCGATGTTAACGCCATGTTGTAAACGTAAACCTAATTTTTTGATATTTTCTTCAATAACGGCGGTACGACCGACCAAAATTGGTTTAGCTAAACCATCATCGACAACAATTTGAACTGCACGCAATACGCGTGGGTCTTCACCTTCAGCATATGCGATACGTTTAGGGTCAGATTTTGCTTGTGAAAAAATTGGTTTCATCAAAAATGCTGAGTTATAAACGAACTCAGACAATCTTTGGCGATACGCAGAAAAATCTTCGATTGGACGCGTTGCAATACCAGAATCCATTGCAGCTTTAGCAACAGCTGGAGCAATTTCTAAAATTAAACGCTGATCAAGTGGTCCTGGGATCAAATAATCACGACCAAAAGATAATGATTTTTCACCATAAGTTGCAGTATCAGCTTCAATATGTGCCATACGTGCAATTGCATGTACGCAAGCAATCTTCATTTCTTCATTAATCGTAGTTGCACCAACATCTAGTGCGCCACGGAAAATATATGGGAAACAAAGGGCATTGTTAACTTGGTTTGGATAGTCCGAACGACCTGTTGCCATAATGACATCTGGACGAACTTCGTGTGCGTGTTCAGGTAAAATTTCTGGGTCTGGATTTGCCAACGCAAAAATAATTGGATTTTCAGCCATTTGTTTAACCATTTCTTTGGTTAAAATACCTGCAGCTGAAAGACCCAAGAACATATCAGCACCTGCCATCACTTCATGCAAATGCGTCGCTTGAATATCTTGAACATAACGTTTTTTCGATTCATCCAAACCTTCACGTGAAGTCGTGAGCAGTCCGCGAGAATCAGCAACCACAATATTCGCTTTGTTTACGCCTAGAGCGCAAAGTAAGTCTAAGCACGAAAGTGCAGCAGCACCTGCGCCTGAAGCAACAATTTTGATTTCATCAATTTTTTTATTAACGATTTTTAAGGCATTAAGAAGAGCAGAGCCAACAATAATACTGGTACCGTGTTGATCATCATGAAACACAGGAATTTTCATGCGTTCGCGGAGTTTCTTCTCAATATAAAAACATTCAGGCGCTTTAATGTCTTCGAGGTTAATTCCGCCAAACGTAGGCTCTAAAGAGGCAACAATATCAACGATTTTGTCTGGATCATTTTCTGCAATTTCAATATCAAAGACATCAACACCAGCGAATTTTTTAAATAGAACGCCTTTTCCTTCCATAACTGGTTTAGAAGCCAGTGGGCCAATGTTCCCTAATCCAAGCACAGCAGTACCATTACTGACGACGGCGACCAAATTTCCACGCGCTGTATATTTTGCAGCAGTAGAAGGGTCTCGTTCGATTTCTAGACATGGAGCTGCGACACCAGGAGAATAAGCAAGTGCTAAATCTCGTTGGTTAACGAGCTGCTTGCTAGGTGTCACACTGATTTTTCCAGGTGTAGGAAATTCATGATAGTACAAAGCGGCTTGTTTTAAAGATTGATCGTCCATCTGCGTCTCGATTGTTTCAATAATCATTGGTCATAAATTAGACTGATGATTATATTAAGATAAGTGCACAAGAATATAGCATTAGTTGGCGATTTCTCCCAGTCAAAAAGCGCATTTTCGCTCAACAAATTGAGTTATGCGCATTTTAAAATATGACTGAGGAAATAATTATGAAACTGACATCTGAAAAGTATAAATACCCCTATAGTCCAGATCAGATCGAAACGATAAGGGGGGAATGCGAAAATTTATTTACATAAAATTTAGCTTAAATAACTACTGACAGGCATAGGGCTGTATTTTTGTAAGTATTCTGTGGCGTGCATAGCTGTTAATGGTTTTGCAAATAAATAGCCTTGTAAAATGTCACAATCTTGATCTTTTAGATAATCACTTTGTTGCTCAGTTTCTACACCTTCTGCGACCACTTTTAAGCCGATGGTTTTACCCATCGCGATCATGGCATTGACGATCGCATCTTGTTTGGCATTGCCAATTTTTGAGATAAAGGCACGGTCAATTTTTAAGATATCAATAGGGTATTCTGTTAAGTAGGCGAGTGATGAATAGCCTGTTCCAAAATCATCCAATGCGATAGAGATATTGCGTTGTTTAATGGCGTTCAAAACCATTTTAACGTTATCTGTATTTTCGAGGAAAGCCGATTCTGTAATTTCAAGTTCGAGATTTTTTCCAACGATTGTATAAGTATCTAATATCTCATCAAGATCATGCAGTAGCTGACCACGTTGAATCTGTTGCGCCACAATATTCACGGCAATATGAACATCCATAAATCCAAGTTTTTGCCAGATCTCTAATTGTTTAGCAGCTTCATATAATACGAAACGACCAATATCTGAAATGAGGCTAGTGCTCTCTGCCAAAGGAATAAAAATGCCCGGCATAATCATGCCTTTGGTTGGATGATTCCAGCGGATTAATGCTTCAAAACCATCAACCTGACCATTATTTGTAGTGACTTTAGGTTGATAATAGACAATGAGCTCATTGTTTTGAATGGCTTTTCTTAAGTCCATTTCTAAGTCTGTATGTTTGTCGTTGAAATTCGCTCTTTCTTTTGAATAATAGCGAATGGTATTTCCACCCAAATGCTTAGCTTCATTTAAGGCTTGTTCCGCGTGGGTGTTGAGATTATCAACTTGACGACCGTGTTCTGGATAAATCGCAACGCCAAGGGAAATACTAACGAAATATTCTTGATCCGCGATATCAAATGGTTTGCGGAATGATTCGACGATATTGTTACAAAGTTGATGAATTGGCGGATGTAAAGGTGACATCTCATAAATAATGGCAAAATCATCTGCACTTAAATGCGCGACAAGTAGGGCATCGGCATTACTAATTCTTAGTCGATGTGCGACTTGCTTAAGCAGTTCATTTCCGGCTTGATGACTTAATAATTCATTCAGTGCGCGGAAACGGTCGATATTTAAACGAATAACTGCCAATTGTTGAATGGAAGTTTCATTCATTAAATATTGATGCAGTTGTTGATGATAATAAAAACGATTTGGCAGATCAGTTAAAGGATCATAATTGGTTAAATAAGATAAATGTTGTTCTTGGTGCTTACGTTCAGTTTGGTCTGAAACAATCCCAATATAGTTAATGACACGATCTAAATCATCTTTAACGGCATTAATATGTAGCCATAAAAAACATGATTTATCAGATAAATAAGTCTCTTGGAATTCACCTTCATATTCATGTTCTTCATATAAAGTTTCAAGAATTGAAAGATGGAAATTATAGTGATGCTGTTTGTCTTCTTTTGTAATTTCAAATAATTGTTTATTTAAAATTGATTGCTTATCCAAACCTGTCATTTGTTCATATTTTGGATTCGTTTCTACGTAATTAAATTTCTTATCTAAAATAAAAATACCTTCAGAGGCTTGCTCAAATACACTGGCAGAAAGTTTTAAACGATCCTGATCTTTCTTTTCTTGATTGATATCGCGATGGATACCAACCATACGTAAAGGCGTACCATCTTTTGGATTTCTTAAAATAATTTGACCGACATCGTGAATCCAAACCCAATCACCATTGGCACGCTTAATGCGGAATGTTTCTTCGTATCTTTCAGTTTGACCACATAAATGTTGATAAAGTGCATTTTTGACACGCTCAACATCATTTGGATGAACAATTTTATGCAACAAAGCATAATGATTTTCAGAATCGCGAGTGACTTCTTGCAGTTTTGAGTTGGTAATCCCTACCGTACGACTTTCTAAGTTCCACTCCCAAGGACGAATACCCGCAGTTTCATGTGCAAAAGTTAAATTCTGACGATGCTCTTGCAGACTTTCGTTCATTTGTGTCAAGTCAAAAGTTCTTTCACGTACTTTTTGTTCTAATAAATGATTGTTAAATTGCAGTTGTGCTTCGATATCTTTGGATTTATCTACTTCACGTTGTAGTTGTAAACAAAGTTCATCTGTCCATTGGTTGTGTTGTTCAGTAATATCAATAAGTTCATGGTTTTTTTCGAGAACTTGTGTAAGTCTTTGGTGAATTTTGAATGTAGCTTGAGCACATAATAGTGTCGCAATAAATAAAGAATAATGGGCGACATAAAACAAAGCATTTTCTTGACTTAGATGCGTCATTTGAAAAACAATCAAAGGCACAATGCTTGGAATATAAAATAAAAAGAAGTGTCGAATATGTTGGGTTAAGAATGTTAGCGCAATAATGTGAGAGGTCGTAAGTAATAGTGCAGTTAAAGTTAAAATATGTGGGCCATTGAGTGTTGGTGTATCTGTAATTAAATAATAACTAATGATAATACTTGTTATTCCAAGGAATAAGCCTGTAAAAAAACAAATAATTGGGTAAATATTGTTGTTATTATCTAGCGTTTTATTCGGTTTAGAAACGTAATGACAAAGTCCAACAAAGCCTAATAAAATTATACATGCGACACATATCCATATCGTGAAAATATCTGAATTAAAAGAATAAAATAAACCAAATATAACGTAATCTAAAAGACACACACACAACACACTTAGCACGAATAAGCGGATATGTTTGGCGTAATCTAGCTGATCTGTGTAAACGAAGCGGCTGGTATTTTTATCTTGAACGCTAGACATATAAAGAAATCCTTTCCATTTTTTATCTATGTTCTATGTTTACTGTTTGTAAACGGAATAGAGCTTTGTTTAACGTAACCCTAAACCCTTAGGAAAGCAATCCAATTAATTCCTTTATTTGCTTGAAAAATGATAATTTAAAATCGATAAAGCAACGACTGGAGCAGTTTCTGTCCTTAAAATGCGGTCGCCGACACACCAATTTTGAAAGTTATTTTGGTTGGCAAAATCAATCTCAGCTTCGCTCAAACCGCCTTCTGGCCCAATTAGTAAAGCCAATTCAGGTAAACTGTTGATTAAAACGTTACTTTGCTCTTTGTTGGGTGCTAAAACAAACCGTGAAGTGGGAAGTTCAGAAATTACCCAATCATTCACGTGAATAGGTGGGAGAATTTTTGGAACGCGATTCATACCACATTGTTCACAAGCGGCGATGGCAACCGATTGCCAATGCTCTATTTTTTTCTGATCACGCTCATACTTCAAACGCATTTCACAACGGTCACTGGTCAACAGTTGAATAGTGCTTACACCGAGTTCAG
>JAVXBC010000102.1:0-10051 GCA_036660195.1 Acinetobacter sp. | reverse complement strand
CGTTCCTGCTTCATCTACAATATTCAAAGTATAGGTGCGAAAAACAGGTTCATTGTTTTCGGCAAGTCTTTTAATTTCAGTGATTTCTTCAATGCTAAGTCGAACATCCGCATACACCGTCCCTCTACCAGGCGCTAGAAAATTAATCGCTGCGCTCTTATCCCACACAATGTATTTATGCCCCAAATGATGCATCAAAATAAGCATATAAAACGGATCAACCATCGAGTACAAACTACCGCCGAAATGCGTCCCCACGATATTGCGGTTCTTTCGTGTAAGCGGCATTTTCACTCGAATGAAGTAATGATCTAAATCAATGGTATCAATGGCAATACCTGCTCCACGATACGGCGCATAATAGTTAATCATCAATTTTGAAATGATGGGAAGGCTGCGGATTTTTTCGAATATCTCGTTCATGGTCATTATTTTCTTGCAATTCTAATCATATTCAATAAGTATCATCTTTACTGACATGCGGCAATGTCTAATTTTATGAATGACCAAGTTGACTAAAAAACAAACTGGAATAAACATGATGCAAGCACAAATACAAACCTTAACAACGACCGATCAACAATCTCTTTGTGTCAAAACATGGGGCGATTCGCAAAATACACCTTTAGTTTTGGTGCATGGCTATCCAGATAATCAGGAAGTCTGGGAAGCAATTATTGAGGAATTGGTTAATAATTATTACATCGTAACCTATGATGTCCGTGGTGCAGGCTCATCTTCCATTCCAAAGCGTATTCGTGATTATCGTTTGCCTCGCTTGTCTTTAGATTTACAAGAAGTGGTTCAGCAGGTTTTAGGCGACCGTCCATTTCATTTGGCCGCACATGATTGGGGCTCAATCCAATCTTGGGAGTCCGTCACTGAGCCAAAATTGAAAGGGCGTTTACTGTCCTATACCACGATTTCTGGCCCATGCTTAGACCATGCATCATTGTATTTGCGTGAAAAGTTTAAATCTGCACCCAGCAATGTATTCAAAATGTTGAGTAAATCTTGGTACATCGGCGCATTTCATTTCCCTTTACTTGCCCCAACGGTGTGGAAATTTTTCACTCCTGAAAGATGGGGGAAAGTTTTAACAGGTTTGGAAAAAATGCAAGGCTTGCCGCTAAGTCAAAATATTGCAGCGGATGGCAAATATGGCATTAGCTTATATCGGGCGAACTTTGTACCTACCTTAACTCAACCACGTCAACGTTATGCACAATGCCCAGTTCAGGCAATTATTTTAAAACAAGACAGTTTTGTGAGTCCTGAGTACATTAGCGAAGCGATGCCACAGTGGGTCGAACATTTTGAAACAGTAGAACTCGATGCCAATCATTGGGCAATATTAAGTCAACCGAAAAAAGTCGCTGAGCTGATTCATCAATTTATCCAACGCCAAACCCGTTAATTTGCATCGCGACGTTTAAAGAGTTGTTATGGATGTGTGTCGCCCATAACAACTCACTATCAAATCTCTACAGGTTGATTACAACGAGTTTTGTATGCTGAAGTTAACGTCCTAGATTGATAAGCCACGTCAGATGAAAAAATTAATCAGTGCTATGTTATTCCTCAGCGCTACCTTTGCAGTATCACCGCTGTATGCGGCAAGTTTTTCCTGCCAAGCGGCTAAACTCAAAACTGAGCGTCTAATCTGTAATACCCTTAGTTTGAATGATGCGGATGTAAAACTGGCGACCACGTATCAAATTATTCTGCATGCCCTGCCGATGGGTGGGCGTGATGCGGAAAAAGATCAGCAGTTTAAATGGCTGAAACAACGTAATGCTTGTGGGGCAAATAAGCTGTGTATCAAACGTGCTTATACCTTGCGGCAACAGCAGTTGGATCAATTATTACAAGATCGAGTTCTGAGTCATGGGCCATTTTAAGGACTAAATTTCACATTTTTTGATGAAAATGATCAACGTCAGGATTGAAAAATTCGAGATACGCACCATTCATAAACCATTCTAAAGAGATAAACCTCACCAATAAGGAGTGATTTATGAGTGAACAAGTGTCAAAAAATTATAGTTTCCAAGCTGAAGTTGCCCAGTTATTACATTTAGTGACGCATTCACTTTATTCTAACCCTGAAATTTTCTTGCGTGAATTGATTTCTAACGCTTCAGATGCCTGTGACAAGTTGCGTTTTGAGGGCATTAATCATCCTGAATATTATGAAAATGATCCCGACCTACGTGTGCGCGTGAGGTTAGATAAAGAACTTAAAACCTTAACCATTTCCGACAATGGCATTGGTTTAAGCCAACAAGAAGCCATTGATAATTTAGGCACAATTGCAAAATCAGGCACCAAAGATTTTGTGTCGAAGTTGACTGGCGACCAAAAATCGGATGCGCAATTAATTGGTCAGTTCGGCGTGGGCTTTTATTCAGGTTTTATTGTTGCCGATAAAATTAGCGTGGAATCGCGTCGCGCAGGTGCAGATACAACCGACGGCGTTCGTTGGATTAGCGGCGGTACAGGTGAGTTTGAAGTTCAACAAATTGATAAAGCCACACGTGGCACCGACATCATTTTACATTTGCGTGATGATTCGCTCGATTATTTAGAATCGTGGAAAGTAAAACAAGTTATCAATAAATATTCAGACCACATTAGCTTGCCCATCGAAATGCAAAAAGAAGTGTGGCAAGAGGAAGAAGTTGCTGAGGGTGAAACGCCTAAAGACGGTCAGATGGTCAAAAGTGATGATTGGGAAGCCATCAACTCCGCCAGTGCGCTGTGGACACGCAGCAAAAGCGAAGTGACTGATGAGCAATATATCGAATTCTATAAGAACCTAAGCCATGATTTTGCAGAGCCATTGGCGTGGACACACAACCGCGTGGAAGGCAGCACTGAATACACGCAGTTGCTTTATATCCCAAGTCAGGCGAAGCAGGATTTATTTACTCGCGAAGCGAAAGCGGGCATCAAACTGTACGTCAAACGTGTGTTTATCTTGGATGAAGCAGATAACCTGATTCCAAATTATTTGCGTTTTGTACAAGGTATCGTGGACAGCGCAGATTTGCCGCTGAACGTTAGTCGTGAATTATTGCAAGAAAGCCGTGATGTCAAAACCATTCGTGAAGGCAATGCACGTCGTGTACTGACTTTACTCGATGGTTTGGCGAAATCGGAAGATGAGAAAGATCAACAGAACTTCAAAACCTTCTACACTGAATTTAGTTCGGTGTTGAAAGAAGGTTTGGGGGAAGATTTTGGTAATCGTGAACGTATCTTAAAGTTACTTCGCTATGCGACATCGACCAATAACGAGGTTTCGACTTCTTTGGCGGATTACAAAGCGCGTATGAAAGAAGGTCAAAAAGCCATTTATTACGTCACTGCTGATAGTGAAATGGCAGCGAAAAATTCTCCACAAATCGAAGTTTTCAAGAAGAAAGGCATCGAAGTCTTACTTATGGCAGATCGAGTCGATGAATGGGCGATGAATTTTGTACAAGAGTTCGATGGTACACCGCTGCAAAATGTTTCTAAAGGCGCGGTAGATTTGGGTGACTTACAAGATGCCGATGAGAAAAAAGCACTGGAGCAAGCAGCTGAACAGTTTAAATCGGTGGTTGATCGTTTAACCGCATCGTTAAAAGATAAAACCAAAGAAGTTCGCGTGACCACGCGTTTGGTCGACTCCCCTGCATGTCTCGTGACCAGCGAAGGTGAACTATCTCCACAACTCATTCGAATGCTGAAACAGGCAGGTCAAGCTGTACCTGACATCAAACCGACTTTAGAAATCAACCCTGAGCATGCTTTAGTGAAGAAATTAGAGACATCAGCTGAATTTGACGATTTAGCCCATGTGATTTTTGATCAGGCAGTCATTGCGGAGGGAAATTTACCTGAAGACCCAGCGGCTTATGTGAAGCGCATCAATAGCCTATTATTGAAATAGTAGATTTGAAAAAGAAAACTCTGCTTCGGCAGAGTTTTTTTATGGCTATGGATAAACCTAAAGTTATCCACAATGGTGTTGCATATTTCATCAGAATTAAAATAAAGTTTCCAAGCGAATAAAAGTACTCACATGATGACTACGGTCTTCCCGATGGTCATTAAAATAATTGAGATCGCCTTGCACATAAAACCATTCACGCCACAATGGTTGTCGCCATGACACAAAAGGCCCCCAACTGTTTAAACGCAACTGATCATTATTATAAAAACCGCCGGTATAAATGCCGTAATTAAAATTATTATGTGCAAAAAATTGGTGCTGACGGAACGTACGGTTCTGCCAAGTTAAGTCATCGTCCTGTTCGTCGGCATAGATCAAGCTGAATTGATTCGAGATGAACGGCTGATTCGGGCGCGCATGCGTCAATTCCAAATTGGTTCGCAGATAATTCTCGCTGTCACTGCCATAACGATAAATTTGTTCGGCATTGACATAAAAATCGTTATTTAAAGCCCAACTTTTCTCCGCTCTCAAGCGTAAGTAAATATCATCTCCTGAACGAAGCCCGATATCTGCATCGGTTTCAAATGGAAGTTTTTTGGAAAAATCTGACCAGCGTAATGCAATCGAACCATTTGAATCACGCGTTTGTTTAGAACTAAATCGTTTGTCTGGATCTTGATTCGGCTGGGTGTTGGTATTGGCAATATTATTATTAAATTCATCGTCTAAAGAATCATCACCAAATACCACACTCAGTTTCTTCTCTAAAGTCGGTAATTTAACTTTTCCTCGAATACGTGGCTTCAGCTCATATTGATCGTACTTATTCCAGTAGTTGTCGAGCATAAAACGAATCGTTGCAGTGGCAGGTTTTTCAGGATCGACCTCACCAAACCATCCATCCATTTTGACCGAAGTATCATCCGCCCAATCTCTTATATCTTTTTGTTTTCGATCAATCCATGTTTTGTCTTCGGTCTCAGACGTAGATGGCACAGTCACGGCATCTGATTGCTCTGGAAAAACCGTTGGCGCTGCATCAACTAATTGGGGGATATAGGCGAGAAATTTCTCTGAACGAGACGTTGTGTTTTTTTCATGATTCAATGGGGTCGTCGATGGCTGAGCTTCGATTTCAGCATGAGCGGTACTTATTACACTACAACCCAGCGTCGCTACGCAAACAATTAAATGGGATAACTGCGTCCGTGTCATATTTATCATAATGAAAACTTTTTATGTTGTTATCTTATTTAATTAAGATTATTTCATTAAGAAAATCAAGTAATAAATACAAAAAATAGCAAGTTATCTAAATCAATCAAAATAGCAAAATAAAACCACCTTAAAGTTTGGCTTTAAGGTGGTAAATAAAGTAAAAATCAAGTGATTTTGGATGTCTAAGATGCAGACACATCAGCATTTTCGAGGGCATGGAATAAATCATGCACCGAAATCGGCTGAGGTAAACGACTAATGACATGACGAATGAGTTGCCATGTATAGCCATCGGCACGATCGAGCAACAAATAAGGATAAGCTTGGTCTTCACTGGACAATTTAATCCGTTCTAAACCATGAATCACCCGAATTTTTTGACGCTCTCTTAGCAAAATAATCGGCGTCATGTAATTTGCAGGGGATTCATTAAAAGCAATGAACTTTTGCGTATTAATGAAAGACACTGGAATATAAGGATAGGCATTTTCATCTCGTTGCCAAACCAAAGCCCCATTCATAATACATTCATTAAACAGCTGTTCATGCTGAGCATGATACTGCTTAAAAGTTCTCCAACTAGTTTGATGGATCGTGCTGGTTTTGGTATGACGTAGATCGGTATAGGCTTGTAGAATCGAAGCTGCATATTCCACACTATGCGTTCCAATTAGGACTAAATAGTGAGAAAACTGACCTTGTGCATATAGTTGTTCTGCCACAAAAACTTGTGCAGTTTCCCATTGCGGTTGTTCATCATTTTCTGCTTTGAGATACAACCAATCAATTTTAATATTCTGATCAATTTCATCATGTAAATCAACACGATACAAAGATGGAAACGCTCTAGGATTAAAACGTTCCAGACGACAGAGTAAGCCATCTAAATTAAATTCGGAATGCGAAATTGCTTTGGCTTTATTGAGATTTGCTACAGGTCGCACATTTTGCCTAAAACCCACTTTAGGTTTCACAGCAGGTTTGCTATTTGCGGATACCGTATCGGCAACTTGAAGCCTTTCTTGAATAATCGCTTCAAGTTCTGCTTCAAAATTAGCGTTTTCCTTTCTCATTGCAGATAATCTGTCCTTAGGTGTTTCTTGAGTTGAATCGATTGCTGCAGAGTCTAAAGTCAGAGCGAGTGGCTCTAAAATTGGGATAAGACTCTTTAATTCACTATCGGTTTTGACATATTCATGCGCACTGGCGTGTAACCACTGTAACGCTTCTTCTGTTGAAGTCAACCACGGACTTCTTAAAAAAGATAATGCAGGGCGAACCACCCAAATTTGCCAATGATGGCCTTGGCGTAATGCTGACCACCCCATATTGCTAGAGGCGAATAGGGCTTTTTCAATATGACCTGTAAATTTAAAAGTACCACGATAGCTTAATTCATAGTCGTAGTCTTGCAGTTCTTGCGAAGAAAAGCCTTCCTGATCAAGATATGATTTAAATGGGCTTAATTGATCTTGAAAAATTGGGTCATCACATGCTGCGCAAATGTCTTTAATGCGTTGTTTTGCTTTTGCAGTTTCATACAATGTTTTTTTATCATTATCTAGCCCAGCAATGAGCTGTTTCAGCTCATTCACTAGCATTGTTTTCTCTAATACATCCATTTAATGTTTCCTTAGAGATAGGCTTGAGCCTGTTTTAGATAATGAATAAGGACAAGATTCACCGCTTGCTCTAACAATTCAGATTCAGCTGGTGTCAGAGTGCTTTGTTGCTTAGCCAAAGCAACAAGGAGTTCCATTTCGATAAGTTCAGGTTGAATCTGACCATCGATCAAGGCTTGTAACGCTTGCATTTCCATACGAAAAGAATGTCACTTTATGACGATTATAAAATAAAATTTAGCAAAATCTATAGCCCCCGATACGCACCAATAAAAGCATTATTTATAAAAAATGGAGATATGGTTCAAACTTTCTCACCAAAAGAAAAACATCTTAAAAAAACAAATCGGATAAATAGATAATTAGCACTAGAATCATCTGTAAATCTATAGTTAATTTGTGACTTGATCGATAGTTTTACACTAGCGAGATTGCAAATTAATTAATAAAAGTAGAATAGGCTTCGACAAAAGGTATAATTTTAGAGATAAAAATATGAAAAATAACGCAATTAGACAGTTTGGTCTATGAGCAAATGATCGCTTGTGTTAAAGCTTAAGCTGAATTGTAAAAAATTAAAACTATGCCGATTGAGCATATTTGATTCAGTATTGATACTGATTAATGCTAGAAAAATAGAATCGAGCATCTTATGCTCAGAGCAGACATAATCAAAAATATTTCAAAATGAATTTATGGCAGCTGTTCCTCAAGGTAAAACCTTTTGTCGCCCCCTATAAAAGACTGGTCTTTGTCACGTTAATCTTGACGTTTATTGGCGCATTCATCGCACAGGTCAATGCGCTCACCCTGCGCTATGCGGTGGATAGTATCAATAGCTTGCTAGAAGCTGGGCAGGGTTTAGATGCTGGCTGGCATATTCTGATCACCATCAGTGCGATACTGCTCAGTAAAGAAATCATCAATACGCTGATTCAGTTTGGACAGAAGTTCTATGGTGAAAAGCTGCGCATCTTGATTGCACAAGATGTGGCGCAAAGTATTATTGTCAAATTTTTACAATATCGCTTGGCTTTTTTTACCCAAGAGGACAATCAGGCAGGAAAATTACAAACGCGGATAGATCGCGGTATCGGCTCAATCACGCGCTTAATCCAAATCTTCTTTATAGATATTGTGCCTCTGTTTAGCAGCGCGGTGATTGCCTTATGTTTGATGTTCTATGCCAACTTTTGGATTGGAATGGTGGCGCTATGTATCGTGCCAATTTATTTTTGGATTACTTATAAACAAGCGCAAAAACTGGGGGGTACGCGGCGCAATTTACGCGATGGGCGCGAGCGTAAAAGTCAGGGTATTTTGAGTATTATCAATTCCATCACCGTGATTAAATCGTTTAATCGTGAAAAAATCGAAGCAGAAAAACAACTCACATTACAAAAACAACTGACCGATAATCAGATGTACACACGTCAGTTGAGCTTTATATTTGATGGCTTAAAAACCTTTATTGAACAAATCGGCGTGGTGTTTATCATTATCTTGACCGCTTATTTTGTGCTGGTCGGTGATATGAGTATCGGCATGATTATGTTCCATATTTTATTATTCAATAACGTATCTGCACCGATCCGTTCCCTGCATCGGATCTATGATGAAGTCAATGACGCCATGATTTATGCAGAAAGTTTTTTTAAGATTTCAGAAGCAGATCACGAAATCGAAAGGTCAGGACAGCTTAAACCGCAACTGCTCAAAGGTATGTTTGAGTTAAAACAGGTCGAATTTTTCTACCCGAATGGTTATCACGCACTCAAAGACATCAGTATCACCATTCAACCCAATAAAATCACCGCGCTCGTGGGTTTATCAGGTGCGGGAAAATCCACATTGATGAGTTTGCTCGATAAATTCTATGTCCCACAATCGGGGGAAATCCTGCTAGATGGTACGCCGTTGAATGACATAGACACACACTATTTGCGTGACAACATTGGTTTGGTACTACAAAAAAATCATATTTTCCAAGGCACGATTGAAGACAATATTCGCTATGGCAAAATGAATGCAACACAGCAAGAAATTATCACTGCTGCCGAAAAAGCCTCAATCCACGCGCAAATCCAAAAGCTGCCGCAAGGCTATCAGTCTGATGCACTGTTGCTTTCGGGTGGGCAGCAACAGCGCATTGCGATTGCGCGGATGTTCCTCAAAAATCCCCCGATTATTTTTCTGGATGAACCGACGGCAAGTTTAGATGCGATTGCAACGGAACAAATCAAACATAGTCTGGATGAGATTAAACAGGGGCGAACGGTGATTATTATTTCGCACAGTCTATCGCAAATCATCGATGCCGATTATACCTATGTGATGCAAGAGGGGGCGATCAAAGAACATGGCGAACATCATCAACTTTATCAGCAGCAAGGCGAGTATAAGAGCATCTTCGATGCTATGGCAAAAAGTCTAAATATTGACAAAATCGCCAAAACCTTTGAGGGTGAAGATGAAGAAGAAACGCATAGTTAAACATGTACTGTTTCCACCCCTCATCCTCATCAAAAAATAAGCTGCAATTCCGCAGCTTATTTTTTGACGTACATGGTCGCTATTTTTGAGCGTTTTGCAAAATTTGCAAAATACTAGAAAAATCCAGACCGCCCGCACCTGCTTTGCTATGCATTGCGTACAGATTACGCGCCATTTCACCTAGCGGAATCGACGCTTGTGAGTTGAGTGCCGTTTCCGTCGCTAGACCTAAATCCTTCAACATCAAATCCACACCAAAACCACCCGTGTAGCCGCGCGATGCAGGCACATTTTCCATCACATCTGGGTATGGGTTATAGAGTTCGAGTGACCAATTGCGGCCTGAACTTTTGACCATAATGTCAGAAAGCACATGCGGATCGAGACCATTTGCCACACCCAATGCCAAGGCTTCTGCCGTACCAATCATCTGAATGCCAAGCAGCATGTTGTTGCAGATTTTGGCGGTTTGTCCTGCGCCATGACCACCTGCGTGAAAAATGTTTTTTCCCATTGCACTCAAAATCGGACGCGCTCGCTCTAACGCATCATCGTCACCACCGACGATAAAGGTCAACGTGCCCGCAATCGCACCACCCGTACCGCCAGACACAGGCGCATCCAGCATGGTTAAACCGAGTGCTGTCGCCGCTTTCGACACGTTAATCGCGGTTTGCGCTGCAATCGTACTGCAATCAATAACCAAAGTTCCTTTCGGAATATGAGGCAGCAAACCTGATTCGCCTAGATACAACGCTTCGACATGACGACTGGC
>JAVXBC010000101.1:0-10103 GCA_036660195.1 Acinetobacter sp. | reverse complement strand
GCAAGATCAAATTGATCAGAAAGTCATGGAGTTAGTTCAAAATGTCTGAAAGCCATCAATATATTTCTGATGCAATTTCTATTTTAAAACAATTGGGCTTTCCACCTAAACAGCAACAAGAACGTTCAGCTTTAACTCTCTTGGCTCTTTTAGATTTACAACCTGATGGAAAATGGCAGGATTTAAAAGCTCCGTTGATGGGTGTCACGCCTATCATGGACTGGATGAATTTGAACTATCAAAAGCAATATGCACCAAATTCTCGTGAGACAGTAAGACGACAAACATTACATCAGTTCGTTAGTGCTGGATTGATTCTTTATAATCCAGATGAGCCGAATCGCCCTGTCAACAGTGGAAAAACCGTGTATCAAATTGAGCCCAATGCTAAAGTCTTGTTGCAGAACTTTGGTACAGATCAATGGGAAAGCAACATTGAAAAATATTTAGCAGATCGAGATACGTTGGTTTCTAAATACGCAAAGGAAAGAGAACATTTATTAGTTCCTGTACAGATTGATAGCAATACTGAAATTCTTCTTACACCAGGTTCTCATAGTGAATTAATCAAAAAGATCATTGAAAATTTTGCACCTCGATTTGCACCTAATTCAACACTGATCTATGCTGGCGATACAGGCTCAAAAGTAGGCCATTTCAATGAAACCCTATTAGCAGAGCTAGGAGTAACAATCAACAAACACGGTAAGATGCCAGACGTTGTTTTGTATTTTTCTGAAAAGGATTGGTTGATTCTGATTGAATCAGTCACCAGTCATGGTCCTGTAGATGGCAAACGTCATGAGGAACTGGCTCAGTTATTTGCAAATTCATCCGCTGGTTTAGTGTATGTCACAGCCTTTCCTGATCGTGCAATTATGCGTAAATATTTAGGTGATATTGCATGGGAGACAGAAGTCTGGGTCGCAGATGCCCCAACTCATTTGATTCATTTTAATGGGGTCAGATTTTTAGGACCTTATTAAATGAACCTCTCAAAAAGAGAATTTAAGCTTAGTTTCTTAAATCAAGTAATCATACAAATTCCTTTTAATATCAAGGTAATTTGTTATGAATACTTCCGCACCCCGTAAATGTCTGATATGTAATTGTTTATTCACTCCCTTACCTCAACATCCAAATCAGAAATACTGCCCCAATAATGAATGCAAAAAAGAAGGTAAATCTATATGGCATAAGAACAAAATGCAAACCGATCCTGATTACCCAGAAATGCAAGCTATAGCGAGTAAAAAATGGTGGGAGAAAAATCCAGAATATCAACGAAATCGTAGGAAAGGAAAAAAAAACGATAACAATATAGCTCTATCAAAAAGCAATCTACCTATAAAATTACAATTAAAATCAAAAAGTTATCGTCTAACCATTATTGAGTTTACTGACAATATGGATTCAATAACCATTAAATTAGAAGCATTATCAAATAGTTAAGCATATTGAAATGTCAATATTGACTCTATAGGCAGCTCAATAACTTATTGATAGGCTTTAATTTACATGAAAACTATTAACAGATTTAGGTCAATCTAAACTGTTAATAGCCCTTTGATTTAGGTCAATCGTATGAACCAAACAAATACCTGTCAACAAGGAAGCTTAAATTTAGAGCCTCGTATCCGAGCAGCTCAATACGTTCGGATGTCTACTGATCTTCAACAAAATTCTACCTTAAACCAAGCTGATAAAATTCGTGAATATGCGGATAAACATAATATTGAAATTGTAAGAACTTACGAAGATGATGGAAAAAGTGGACTTAATATCAATGGGCGTCCTAGCCTTCAACAGTTACTTAAAGATGTTCAATCAAATAATATCGATTTTAACTTAATTCTTGTTTATGACATTAGTCGTTGGGGACGCTTTCAAGATGCTGATGAAAGTGCCTATTATGAATACACATGCCGTCAAGCAGGAATAGAAATCATTTATTGTGCAGAACAATTTGCGAATGATGGCACATTCTTTTCCACGACCATGAAAAGTTTTAAAAGAACAATGGCTGGTGAATACAGTAGAGAACTATCCAACAAAGTCTTTATTGGTCAATGCCGCTTAATACAAATGGGATTTCGACAAGGTGGAACTGCTGGCTTTGGTTTAAGACGGGCGTTAATCACTCATGATGGTAAAACTATTTCACTTAAAATGGGACAACATAAAAGCTTCCAAATGGATCGTGTAATTCTTATACCAGGTCCAGAGGAAGAGATTGAAATTGTCCATCAAATCTATGATTGGTTTATTAATCAAAGCCTATCCGAAAAGCATATCGCTTACCGCCTAAATGAAAAAGGGATTAAAACTGACTTTAACCGAGCATGGACAAGAGACACAGTACATGAAATTTTAACCAACCCTAAATACATTGGACATAATGTATTTAATAGAACATCTAACAAATTAAAGAAAATCCATATACGAAATCCACAAGAACAATGGATCAGAAAAGATAATGCCTTTGAAGCTATTGTCCCTGTCGATATATTTTATACCGCCCAAGGTATTATCCGTGAACGTTCTCGCAGATATACAGAGCAGGAACTACTAGAGCAACTCAAACTTCTTTATCAAAAACATGGCTATCTATCTGGTCTTATCATTAATGAATCGGATGATGTTCCCACAACTTCCGTTTATTCAAATCGCTTTGGTAGTCTATTAAGAGCTTATGAACTTGTTGGTTTTACACCTAACCGTGATTACCAATACCTTAAAGTAAATAAATTCTTACGCCGTCTTCATCCTGAAATTACACAGCAAGCTATTGAAGAAATGACAAAGTTGAAAGGTATCATTCATAAAGATCCTTTAACTGATCTTATTTTCATCAATGATGAAATTAGTATTTCTCTAGTACTTACCCGATCACATCAACTATCAAGTGGTAATTACCGATGGAAAGTTCGATTTGATACAACACTTAACCCTGATATTACAGTTGTAGTTAGACTCAACCAGACAAATACAGCAGTTAAGGATTATTACCTATTACCAAGACTCGATTTTATGCAAGAAAAGATAAGTCTCGGCGAATTTAATCCAATTGAACTAGACAGTTATCGTTTTGATAATCTTAATTTCTTATATGGCATGGCAGAACACGTTAAATGGAGATTAATAGCATGAATCCAATTAAAAATGAAACAATTCATTTTATCAAAATTGAACAAATAGAAGTCTTGAACCCTAGAGAACGGAATGAAAAAGTATTTGCGGAAATTGTAGAAAGTATTCGCCTTGTGGGTTTAAAAAAGCCAATTACTGTTACACAAAATGTCACTGGAAATCTACCTTACCAGCTTATTTGTGGTGAAGGACGAATAAAAGCCTTTAAAGCTCTTGGAGAAATAGAGATTCCTGCAAGAATTATTGATGTTGATGAAGAAGAAGCTTTAATAATGAGTCTTGTAGAGAATATTGCAAGAAAACAGCATCGAGCACTGGATCTACTGGGTAGTATTGAAAGACTATCAGATCTGGGTTATGACAAATATGCAATTGCACAAAAAACGGGATTAACCCCTGACTACATTAAGGGCATTATTACCCTACTAAAAAGTGGAGAGGAGCGCTTACTGTATGCAGTCGAACAAAAACGTATTCCTTTAAGTGTAGCTATTACAATAAGTAAAACAGCAAATAATAATCTAGATATGCAAATTGCATTACAGGAAGCTTATGAATCAGGCGAATTAAAGGGTAATCAACTCCTACAGGCAAAAAAAGTTATTGATCGCAGACAGAATTCAAGTAAAAGTCTTGGCTATGGACAATATCAAACAAATAATAAGGTATCTACAAATGATATTGTCAGGACCTATCAAAAAGAACTCCAACGACAACAAATCGCTGTCAAAAAATCAGAGCAAAATCAGCAGAAATTAGCATTTATTACAGGGGCATTAATGCGTCTAAGAAAAGACGAACATTTTTCCACCCTATTACGTGCTGAATCATTGGATAGTCTCCCTCAATATCTTAATGAGCAAATGCTTTAAGTCGGGTCATATCATGAAACAAATAAAAATCGCATTTAATTTAGAACCATTATATATCCCAATTGAACAAATATTAGTAACTAAATTTTTAGCTGAACATAATCGATATGCTAGAAAGTATAAGCAAATCAAAGCTTCAATTATTGAAGTAGGCATTATTGAACCATTATCTATTTTTGAAATACAGAGTGAGAAACAAATGTATTCTCTACTTGATGGCCACATGCGCTTTGAAATTTTAAAAGAGTTGGGGTTCACAGAAGTCCCCTGTTTAATGTCAACAGATGATGAGAGTTATACCCATAATAAACAAACGAATCGCCTAGCAACAGTTCAAGAGCACCTGATGATTAGAAAGGCAATTAAACGTGGAGTCAATGAGGAGCGACTTGCAAAAACACTTAATATTGATGTTAGATATATTAAATCAAAAGTTAATCTTCTTAATGGAGTTTGTCCAGAAGTTATTGAATTATTAAAAGATAGAGAAATATCTCAACAGGTCTTTTTTATACTAAAAAAAATGAAACCAATAAGGCAACTTGAGTGTGTAGAAATTATGCTATCTGTAAATAATCTGACAGTGAACTATGCAAAAGCATTACTAGTCGCAACAAACCCTAATTTTTTGGTAACTCCATCCAAAAAATCAAATAAAAATGGTACATCTAGTGATGCAATCAAAAAAATAGAAAATGATATTGCACACTTACATTTGCAATATAAATCTATTGAACAAGATCATGCCCAGACTACATTAAATTTAGTTTTAGCAATTGGATATCTTAGAAAAATGATATCAAACAACAATATAAAAAATTATTTAGCTAAATATCATTCTGATCTACTTGAAAATTTTGAATCATTAATTCAGTTAGACTCTTTTAACTCAAAGTAACGATAGAGCAGTGAGGAAAGTCTTATGCAACTCAAACATTAATTTTTTACGCCCCGCAGATAAATATCGTTAAAATAGACATGGCGTTTCAATTTCTCAAGAAGCAGGGATTTACGTTAATTTCCCTGCCAAATATGCAACAGCAAACTCACCAAAGTATATTTTATTCCTAATCGTTCCAATGCTTCCAGAATTACCTCATCTGCACCGACTGGACAGGCAGGCATATTTTCCCTGTAATTGAGTTAATCCTTGCTTTGGTATAGAGTTCTATGTATACAACCTTATGAGGTTCCTCTCCCATATAAGAAGAGTGTAGCTGTATAGTGGCTCAGCTTTACTCTGCCATTTTAATCAAACTTTAGCGGTAAATAGCTCAACTTTACTCCGATATTTACACATCTTGAATACGATTTTGAAAAAAAGAGAGCATGAGCCCTCTCAACGTTCAGCCATCTTGGACTCAATCCATTGATTGATTTCTAAAGCTGACCAACAAATACGATTTTGTGTCATTTTAATTTTCTTTGGAAAAGTAGAATCGTAGTATGGAGATTTTTCGTTCATTATGTCATAAACAGTAGAACGACTAAGACCTGTGTACTCTACCACTTGTTTAATACTAATGAGTTGATGTACCTGAAAAGTTTGACCTGTGAACGCATTCATGATGTTTTTCTCCCAATCAATGATGCGAGCGCAATTTCGCTCAAATAATAGAGCTCGCTGTAAGAAAAAACGTCCTGCTTCCATACAATCAATTCAAAGCCTGCACCGACTGCTGCAAGCCTTTCTGAATATCTTGCACATGGCTCAGTTCATGTGTTTGTTGAGACTGCTCTGGTCTTGATTCATCTGTATAAAATTCCTCAACAATATCCAAGCCCTCTTCACCTCCCACCTCAAAGCTGGCATTGCCATAACCCTGTCGTGCCACATGATCTAATGCCTCCTGATAAAACCCTGCTGCCTTACTCTGTTCATCCATCTGTTTGGCTGAACTAATTGCTTCCTGCAAGTTCACACCATCACATAAGGTTAAATCCACGTAGTAGATTGGAGTACGATAACTTTGCGTGGTGCTCTTGCCTCGTAAAGTCAGTTGCAAAGGCAAACATGACAGTAAATCACCTGAAGCTGCATGATAGTAACGAAGCCGTGCTGCCAAAGTACGAATGCTATTAAAACCTGTGGTTCTAAAGATGAATGTGCCAAACTCATCCGATTCATCTAAATTGACGTAAAGTCTGCCATAAGGCTTGCATAATCCACCCTGTGCCAATGGACATAAATCAGGGGATGGACATGAATGCTGTTCAATGCCATTTTGTCCGAGTCGCTGGCAGGTTTCGCCATTACCTGAACAGATTAAACGTCCAGTCTGGCGGTCAAACAGGCTGTACTCTGCCCGTAGATTCAGTTCAGGATCATTGAAGATCATACGAACAGGAATGCTTCTTAGCTTTTGGTTTTGATTCGGCGCTTTTGCTCGAAGCTGTTCATCGAGCGGATGTTTGACCCACCCATCTTTATTTTGGATTTGACTGGTAATGGTAAACTGGTCATCCTTTTCAGGCAGACGTTTACCATTCTTTTCGACAGTTTTGCCGATGCTAATACGACCTAAAACGGGTGGTGTAATTGCTAAGCCTTTAATCATGGTGATGTCCTCTGTATAGCTGTTTAAAATTTTGGGCATAAAAAAATCCCATACCTGTTGAGGTATGGGATCGGGTTGTTTGACGTGGCTCTGGTGGTTGATACGTTTGTTTAAGAAAGAAATGCTGGATATACGTATCTGCTCTATCCAGCATTCGGATAAATCTGAAATCTTCGTGTTCCCACTTTGGTTTGTGGAAACTGCTGTAAATATTCAGGGTGTTGTTTAAGCAGGGATTTACTGTCTAGGCTGATGGAGTCCTGTGATTTCTTCCAAGTGACTGATCCCCCCGTAAACACTGCTCGCTCTGCTTCTTTCATCAGCATTTGCAGTTGATGTTTCAGCTCATCAAAATACTGTTGGTGTTGCTCGACTTTGTGTCGCTCTTCTAACAGTTGGTTGAATAAATAGTTGGCTTGTTCATTTTGACTGAGGTCTTCTACTAGTAATGGCGTTTGTGCTGGATAAAGTTGTTGTAAAGCTTTGGCTGCTGAGTCCGAGGCATCCACACTCGGTGGAATATCCGATTCCACACATTGCCAGAAGTGTCGTTCCGCATTAATAATGTGCTGAATCACCGTTTCATTACGGGTCACTTTAAAGATTTTAGTTTCATGCCCACAAACCAAGGCACAGATATGTGCAGCTTGTTTGCCTGTCACTGCCAATTGATGTTGGACTTGGCAGAGGACATACAATGGCACACCATCTCGCCACAGTTTTGAGCCATATTCTCCAACGGTTTTACACTCTAATATTTGCACTTCGCCATTGCCCACCACGGCATAGTCCAGATTGGCAAGCATAAAGTGTTTGTCTTCATCGGGGTGTTGTAAGACTGCATTGACTCGACGCACCTTATTGTTGGTGTGCATGCTGTAGTATTCTGCTACAAGCGGCTCTAACTGCTTGCCCCAATACAACGGTGCATAGCCTGCGCTTTCGTCCTCGATATTTTGTTGCATCCGACCTGTCTTAATCATCCATAGTTCTAGCATCGACATATAGGGATTGAGTCCACAGGCGGTTGCCGCATCACTACTGCCAATGCCCTGTTTTCTGACTTCGAGCCATTGTTGGTAATTGAGCTGTTTAGTATTGGCAAGGCGTTTGGCTGTAGGTGCTTTGGTTTTTCGTGGCTGCGTATTCAGTCGGTCACTTTTAGTTCGAGTTCCCACCTCAAGCTGTTGGGTGGGTGGATTCAGGTTTGGTGAATAAGGTTGTAAAGGTGGATGGTTTAAAGTGTTTTGAATTTGAGTATGACTATTCATTGTAACTATTCCTGTATGAGTAAAATCGTAAAAGCTAAATTTTGGGCATAAAAAAAGCCGCATCTGAGGGTGCGGCTAAAGGTGTTGCTATGCTTGTACGGTGTTACCGTATGCTTAGGCTAATGGAGCTGGCTTAACTGAAACTGAATTTAGGCAATCATTCGAAGTGCTTGTTCTAAACCACGTTGCTTGATTGCTGCTCCTGCGCCAAACCATGCTGAATCAAGACGATGATCCGTACTCATCGCTCTTCGTTCATGATCTGTGAATTCCGTAATGGCACAAAGTAATCCATACGCCGTATCCTTGGCTGAGCTAAGTTCAGCCCCTCGCCCATGTCCATTAAACATGGTCATGGCTTTCGACATGGCGCGTCCATTCGGTTCAGTTTTATTGTCTGCTTTGGATGGCGCAGCTTGATTTGGCATGGCTGCATTTCGATAGAACTGCACAATGCTTTCATCCTGTTCCGCTGTACTGAAACTGGTATTGTTGAATACCGCATCAAAGTAGGCTGCTGCTTCCTGTTGCGTCACTTTACGCTGACTCAGTTGTTTCATTTCATACATGTGTTCATCCCATGCACGAACTGAAATACCCAGTTGCTGTTTAACTTTCTCCGCATCGAACTTGGTACTGTGTGGGACTTTAACCACACCTGCACTATTATTCTGTCCTTTGAGGGCAATCGCCAAAGTGTTATTACACACCACGCGGATCGAAGTGAATTGTGCGGTGGTGGCGAGTGTGCCATCACAGGCAGTTGCCAATAAAATGTAGCCATTGCTGACATCTTTACCCTTGAGTGCTGAGGTCTGTCCTGTTTTCGCCAATGCCCAGAATTTCTTGCCACCTTTGAGTACCCCCGCAGTTTCCAGTTCAAAGCCTGATTGCTCAGTCAAGTCTTTATAGAAGTGTAGGATTTCCATCGGTTGCACTTCCTGAAAGCGTTGACTGACCACTGATAACGGTGCGTGGGTATCAGAACGGTAAAGTACTCGCTGTTCCTCAAAAGGCATAATGATACTTTGCCCCTTTTCATTTTGCGCCATGTAACTGACATCGGAGGATTCAATACGCCAATCCATGCCTGCCTGTTGTGCCCAGACCTCAATGGGTTGGTTTGGAGTGAGTTGATTACCTAAGCCATGCCAAGGGGTTTGTCCAGTAAATGCCATTGTTTCAACTAAATGTGCCATAAGAATAATTCCTGTATTAATTTTAAGATGGGTAAAGCGTTGGATTTAAATTTTGTTAAATATTTAATTTCGTAAATTTGGGCTAAAGCTGCGATCACAGTGATTGCAGTAATACTGTCTGCGAGAAATGGGGTGTAGCGGTTGTTGCTGTTCATCTTCAGTAATCAACATCCAGATGCCACCGATCAGCACTCCAACAATTGCGCCTGCAATCGGAGGAATGTTCAGACTTTTAGAAACACTCACGCCTAATGTGGCAAGTGCCATCGGTGACATCACACTATTGGAAATAGGGTTATTGGTTGAGGTACTGGGTAAATGTTGGGTTGATTCAAGCAGTACCGTCTCTCGGGACTGGCAATAAGGACATGGCAAACTCATTGTGGTATTTCCTGTAAATGAATAAAAAAAGCCTGCTGGGGAAGCAGGCAAAATGATTGCGATGTAGCTGAAGCATGTATTGGTGCGGTCTCGAATGGAGAAGCACCGTTCTCATTTAGATGCTATGTATTTGTATTTTTTTAGAATGCGTTTTTTATCATCAGTTTTAGGCAATTTTTGAATGATGATTAAACAGATCAATTGACCTGTTTTTTAGCAGCGATTATGATGCAAGGGCTGACCTACATTGTCAGTCGGTTTTGACAGACCGCAGATCCAGCACGATATATGAAAGTAATTTTGTATGTTGTGGGAACCCTCGTGTCCCCCTTTTTTTCTATGGTAGGGCGAGAGGGGGACGCCTCGTGCGTGCTGGTTCCTTGGATCCCAGTCTGTCAACCCCCTTTCGTTCTGCCACCATAATCAATTGACAGTGATTCGGCAGAACTTCTTGTAATTCCAAGGAGTCAACCATGACACATTTTACTGTGCTTTATTCCCCTGCACTTTCTAAGCCTCTTCGGCATTTCATTCCAATTCATTTATCACACGCTTTCGCTGTGTCCTGATTGATTCAAGGCATCAATTAACTACTGCATCCATTTTGGTCAGTGGTGTTTTTTGCTGGATAAAAATCATGGAATTCATTGCACAGCTTATTTGGCTTGTCCT
>JAVXBC010000100.1:0-10213 GCA_036660195.1 Acinetobacter sp. | reverse complement strand
CAAAATGAATGCTCGTGGTGTGCAATTAACAGAGTTTGAAAACTTTAAAGCTTGGCTACAAGGCTATACCGAAGATGAAATTGATCCCCAAGTCAGAAAAGATTTTTTCTCCAAACTGGATCGGGAGTGGACTGATTTTTTATGGAATTTGAAATGCAAATTTGAGGATTCTAAGGAAACGAATGAAGCATTTGATTTCGATTCAATGTTTATGCAAGTTTTTAAATCAGTATTGCTATGTCATTTTTACAGAAATGAAGACATTGACCATAAGAATAAACAGCAGTCTGAACAATCATCAGCTCCTACACATGAAACTGATGAAAAATCATTGTTGAGCCGATTAAGAAAGAACTTATTTGTATCAAGTGAAGAATATAAGAGAATTTTACAGGGTACTAATGGGCGCCTAAAAGAAATCCTGCAAAATGTTTCAAGATTATTTGACTTCTTAATTAATCATAAAGAAGATTTAGAGACTGAAACCATACTTAAGCAAGTGTTCAAGTCTGGTACAAGTTCATATTTAGATCAGGCTCGCTTTGCTATTTTATACTTTTACGTTCAGCATATTGATCGATTCGAACAATTTAGTGACTGGTTTAACATTAGCGCAAGACTCGTAAATAATGCGAAGGGTTACTACAATGCTGAAAGTAATTTGATCAAAGTACTTCAGGGTTTAGATAGTTTAGCGGCCTCTATTGGAAAAGGAAAAGTGTTGGAAAAACTTGCGGCTTTACAAAAAGATTCGCAAGAATTTAAAATATTTGAAATAGCTTTTGATGACCATCATCTTGTACATGAAATTGAAAAATCAAAATTAATTTTGGAAGATGAAAAATGGAAGTCCTTATTTAAGCCTTACGAGCAACATGACTATTTTTATGGACAAATTGATTTCTTAATTAAATTTAGTAGACATGAAGATAGTCAAAAAGTCTGTCCAGAAATATTTAAAAACTATGCCGATAAAGCGTTTAAACTCTTTTCCAAAGAGTTTTTAGATGATGATCAATACCGTCTGCAACGATGTTTATTGAGTTTTGATAATTATCTGGCCAAAGATGGAGCGAACAGAACTTTCTGTCGAGAAGTATATAGAACAGTACGTCATAGGAACGAAAATTGGCGTAAAGTCTTTGATAGTGCTAATAAACGACAAATACTCCAGCGATTACTGGATGAACTTCCTGCAGATTTTAATGTGGATAGTTTAGATGACATTATCGAAACCTACGGATTTCAAGTTGATGACTGGCGAATTTATTTTATCAAGCATCCTGAAGCGATTGGCTACTGTCAAAAATATCAAATCCGTTTGATCAACCATGATGAAATTTATTTACTGAGTTCTAGACAGATGAATGGTGCACATGCGGAGCTCAGAAGTTATGCCCTATATTTAGAGCTACAGCAACAAGGTATAGATAATAAAATAAATGATGCGAATGCGATTCTTGATTATGAATACGTTGCAAACAGTATTGATAAACCAGCTGTTTTACTCAAAAATTGGAACAATGGAACATTAAAAATTAAATTTTCTCAGGATCAATTTTTGGCTGAGTTTTATGGCCGAGATCAGCATGGCAATGAACAGTTATTGGAATTGAATCAGGATATTGATCCCTTCAGTTTTTTCAATAATGTTCAAAATGATATAGTGAATTGGGTTAAAGTAAAAAATGCTGTAGAGGGAGCGGCGTAATAGTCAGTCAAATCTACTATCACTTTTTTAAGGTTTTGTTGCACAAACTTATTCATGATGACTTATTCAGCAATATAATTTCCAAATGAATAAGCTATACGGATATGGTTTTGGATGTATTTGAGTAAGCGCTTCATAGCAGTTATAGGCTTGAAAATGTGATGCATCATAGCGACATAGGTTTATATTACTTGTCTATTCGTTATGTAAATCGATTAGAAGCAGCCAATACCAGAAATGAGTAGGTACAATGGGTGACCCATACGACAATGCATTGGCTGAATCAATGAGTGGCTTATTTAAATTGGAGGTGATTGAATATTTGAAATCTGATTGTACTGGTTTAGCTGATGTTTAACTTGCTACTTTGAATTGGGTGGATTGGTTTAACAAAAAACGATTACATAGTACGATTGGATATGTTTCGCCATTTCAGTTTGAAGCAATGTATTATGAAAGAATGTAACTTTTAGATCAGGCTGCCTAACTTAAACAAACTATCTCTGACAAACCCAGTAGGGTTCAGATTGTTATATTGGTTCAATTGACACCATCACAGCTACTTTACTAAATATGGCTATGTATTACGTTATTGATAGCTGGAATGTTAAAGTCTAAAACGTGTTATTGTTTTATATAAGATTATGAAATATATAAAAATATAGGTTTATTGTTTGTTTAATCAATATTATGAAAAAATTATAACAGTAAGAGAAATTAATTTAATAAAAATGGTGTGCTTTTTTAATTTGGTGTGTTGTAACTAAATTTTCATATATATTTAACTAGACATTAATTATTCGATTCAAAAACTTTTCTTTAATCCGGCTTGGAGAATGGAATTGCTTGTTACCCGTTATAAGCCTTGGATCATGATCATACTACTGGTTTTGCTCGTCAGTTTTGCTACATATCGCTGGTGGCAAGGACCATTGTTACCTAGTTATGAAGTCGTATCTAGTCCATTGATTCAGACAGTTGTTGCTTCAGGGCGGGTAGAGAAAGTATCTCGGACTCAGATTGGCAGTGAAATTACTGGGGTTGTTCTTGAGCGCCTGGTTCAAGAAGGGGATCAGGTCTCTCGAGGGGACGTCCTTTTAGTACTGAAATCTGATGAAATTTCAGCGCAAGTGCGGCAGGCAGAAACTGAATTAAAGGAGCTCACAACCACTAGACGGCCGCAAGCAGAAGTCGATTTAGCGAATGCCAAAGTGCAATTAGAACAGGCTCAAAGAGAGGCAGTACGCAGGCGGAATGCCGAATTAGGAATATTATCAGCAGAGGAAAGGGAGAAATCGATAGAGGCAGAAAAACTCGCTCGTAATAATTTGGAATCAGCTCGATTAAAAGTTGCTTCACTTGCCCCAGATAAAGTTGAAGAGACAAAATTACGTGAACGACTCGCTGCATTACAAGCGCAACTCGCCAAGACCAAAATTCGCGCAGAAGTTTCAGGTATTATTTTAACCCGTAATGTTGAGCCAGGGGATTTGGTACAACCGAGTCAGACTCTCTTCACTATTGCACTGGATGGCGCGACTGAAATACGAGTGCCATTTGATGAGCGAAATTTACCACTGCTGGCTTTACAACAAAAAGCATCAGTGATTACGGATGCCTATCCAGATCAACCTTTTCCTGCCCATATTAATTTTATTGCCCCAAGTATTGATGCTCAACGTGGCACAATAGACGTTCGATTAACAGTTGATCCAGTCCCTGATTTTTTACGTCAAGACATGACGGTATCGGTAAATGTTGAAACCAACAAGCGCGAGCGAACCCTGGTCATTCCAAATGATGCTTTAAGCAGTATAAGTGGAAACAAGGCTATGGTTATTTTAGTAAGAGATAGAAAAATTCAACGTCATCCCATCACACTGGGTTTACGTGGTTTGGTCATGTCGGAAGTTGTAGCTGGATTGAAAGAAGGTGATCACGTCCTTACCGATGCAGAATCAGTGCTTAAAGATGGAACTCGTGTCCGAATAGAGCAAACTAAACGTGTTTTGCAGAGTCAAACGGATCCGACAAATAGCAAAAACGAATTACCGGTGAAATTCGATTGAAAAACTTTTTTGGGCGACTTTGGACAGAGTGGACTATCGCAATCAGTTTTCTGCGAGAGGGTCGCACACAGTCGATGATGATTACCATTGGCATCGCGGTGGGGGTGGCAGTCATTGTGTTCATTAGCGCCTTAATTCAGGGCTTACAATCGAATATTGTAGAAAGGACTTTAGGGACGCAGGCGCATATTCGTTTGCTTTCACCAGATGAGGTGAATCACATTGTGCCACCAGCAGCAGGAACACTTCAGTTGTTACAAGAAGATCAGCGTGCGCAACGCTTACGCTCTATTAATAATTGGCAGCAGATTACTGAGACTTTAGATCAGTTGCCCGTGTTGACGGCGGTTTCTCCTGTGATCTCTGGTCCTGCATTTGTACAGCGTGGAGAGGCGATTCAATCGGTTGCTTTGGTTGGTATCAATCTTGAACGTTATCAACAAATTATTCCGTTAAAGCAATATATGGTGAGTGGTGAATTACGGGTCAGTGCGGATAATGTATTAATTGGGCGTCAATTGGCCAAAGATTTGGGTGTGCAAGTCGGGAGCAAATTAAGGTTAGATACTGGGCAACAGAAAAATGCGGTGGTGAATATCTCTGGGATATTTGAACTGGGCGTGCGTGAATTGGATGCGCGCTATGTCTATCTAGATTTGAAACAGGCGCAATCTTTACTTAATTTGCCGGGCGGCGTGACCGTGATTGATCTGACGATTCAGGATATTTTTCAGGCGGATCAAATTGCCTCACAAGTTGGACGCCTGACAGGATTAAAAGCAGAAAGCTGGATTGAAACCAATGCTCAATTAATGAATGCGATTACCGCTCAAAGTCTTTCTACAAACATGATTATTGTTTTTGTAGGGATTTCAGTCGCTTTTGGCATTGCCAGTGTGATGTCGGTGAGTGTGGTGCAACGGACTCGGGAAATCGGTATTTTACGTGCGACGGGGGCGACACAAGCACAAATTTTAAGAGTTTTCTTGTTTCAGGGAGCAATTTTTGGTCTGCTTGGTTCGATGCTTGGTAGTGTAGTCAGTTATGGTTTGATCTGGGGATTTAATCAGTTTGGTCCCGGCTTGTTTTATATTTCGATTTCAATCAAGCTTATCTTGTCGGCATTATTCTTGGCGACAGTGACAGGTATTTTGGCTGCTGCAATACCATCCCGTCGGGCTGCTGCACTTGATCCTGTGGAGGCAATTCGTCATGTTTGATCCATCTCAGGAAGTACTGCGTTTAGAAGCATTGCGAAAGTCTTACAATGTTGGGCAGCCTAATGAAGTGGAGGTATTACATGGAATTGACCTGTGTATTCAACGGAATGACTTTGCTGCATTAATTGGTCCTTCTGGTTCAGGCAAAAGTACTTTACTGAATATTCTCGGCTTATTAGATCAGCCTAGTCGTGGTGAGTTGTACTTGTTGGGGCAGGCGACAAGCCGTATGGATGATACGGCTCGGACAGCATTACGAGGCAATAGTATAGGTTTTGTGTTTCAGTTCCATCATCTTATACAGGCTTTTACTGCCTTACATAATGTACTCATGCCATTAATGCTGAAGCAAGGTAAGCCAGATCAATCTGCATTGCAATATGCCCATGAATTATTGGCCGCTGTAGGGTTAGATAAGTTCGCTGACCGTAAACCCAATGAGCTTTCTGGAGGGCAGCAGCAACGCGTAGCGATTGCACGTGCACTGATTACTCAGCCTGCACTATTGTTGGCCGATGAACCGACAGGTAATCTGGATACTCAAACTGCTGCGGAAATGTTTGAATTATTTCGTAAAGTACATCGCGAACATGACTGTGCAGTCTTATTGGTGACTCATGATCCTAGATTATCGGCAACCTGTGATCGAACCATTAATTTGGTGGATGGGAGAATTCAGAGTGATTCCAAACACGAGATGGAATGAGCCGGAATGTAGATCACTCTTCTGGTAAAAGCAGTTCAAAACATTGAGTAGACATCAAAATTCTAGCACGATATAAGAACAAACTTGTAAATCGATAAATTATAACCCTGTGTAATTTGAATAAAATATTTTTCAGATTTAGTTCACTAAATCTAATCTAGAGAAAAAATGAGTACAAGATATTTTCAATATTAAGAGTATTTAAAAAAAACAAAGGTTTACTGCTTCTGATCATTTCTTTTTGGCTGTACTAAGCGGATTAATTCGCACAATACAGCTCGTACAGCTTTTGCATCAAACTTAAGACCTTGGGATCACTCAGACGATAGAAAATCTGTTTACCCTCACGTCGTGTGCTGACCATGTCAGCCTTACGTAGGACAGTCAGTTGTTGTGAAAGTGTAGGTTGATGAATGTCAGTGGATTCTTCAATTTCCTGAACATTCATTTCCCCATCCACCAGGACACATAAGATTTTCAGGCGATCAGGATTGGCCAAAACTTTCAGGCATTGGCTGACGAAATCGACTTGAGAAAAATCAATTTTGGCATTTTCAGCAATCATATCCATAAATGTCCTCACAACTTTTGATGTAGCCCGTGCAGTTTACATAATTTACCATAAAACTGCTTGATTAATATTTTTTATTATATAATATAAAAAAGTATATTGTATAAGGATTAATTCATCATGCATGACTTCCTCATCGCATTTATTGGCGGCTTAATGCTTGGGCTTTCCGTGGTTGGCTATCTTTATGTCAATGGCCGTATTGCAGGTATCAGTGGTTTGATTGGGCAAGTATTAAACTCAAAAACCATGTTTAAAACTCCTGCAATCTGGTTTTTATCAGGCTTAATCCTCACACCATTTATTTATGGTCTGTTTGTACAACCTGAAATCGAATTGAATGCCAGCCCACTGATGATGATTGTGGCAGGTCTGCTGGTGGGTTTTGGGACGCGCTTAGGTTCGGGCTGTACCAGTGGTCACGGAATTTGTGGCATAAGTCGCCTGTCTAAACGTTCTATCATCGCGACCATGACTTTCATGTTTGCAGGTTTTGTCGCTGTTTATATTATCCGTCATATCACAGGAGCATTCTAAAATGAAAAATCTGTTTGCCTTTTTATTTGGTGCACTGTTCTCTGTGGGGTTGATGGTATCGGGTATGTCCAATCCGGAAAAAGTACTCGATTTCTTGGATCTGTTTGGTGACTGGGATGCCAGTCTGGCTTTTGTCATGATGGGCGCGATTGCGGTGGCCTTTATTCCCTTCCAGAAAGTATTACGTACGGCACAACCGAAAACAGTATTTAATGAACCTATTGATTTACCTAAAAATAATCAGATAGATAAGAAGCTGATCACGGGTGCGGTTTTATTTGGTGCAGGTTGGGGAATTGCCGGCATCTGTCCAGCACCAAGTTTCACCTTGATCGGTTTGGGCCACTATCAAGTGCTGTATTTTATTGTAGCAATGCTGGTGGGTGTATGGATTCACCGTAAATGGTCAGGAGCTTAACAATGTCAAACTTACCTATAGTAAAAGATTTTTTTCACGAAGATACCAATACCTTCAGTTATGTTGTACGTGATCCTGCGACTAAAGCCTGCGCCATTATTGATAGCGTTCTGGATTATGATCCGGCATCAGCAAGTACATCAACTATTCATGCCGATAAAATTATTGCCTATATTAAAGAGCAGGGTTTAACGGTTGAGTGGATTCTCGAAACCCATGTACATGCTGATCATCTGACTGCAGCGCAATATCTCAAAGCTGAGTTAGGTGGCAAGATTGCTATGAGCCAGAAAATTGGTATTGTACAGGAAACCTTTGGTGCGATTTATCATCTGGATATTAAACAATGGAATGCCCATCAGCTCTTTGATTATTTATTTGAAGATCATGAGTCGCTCCAAATCGGAACATTAAAAGCCTATAACATTCCAACACCGGGACATACGCCTGCTTGCCTGAGTTATGTGATTGGCGATGCAGTCTTTGTGGGTGATACGTTGTTCATGCCAGATTATGGTACAGCCCGTTGTGACTTCCCGCGAGGCAGTGCAGAACAACTTTATGATTCGGTACAAAGCCTGTTTCAGTTGCCAGAAGATACCCGGATCTTTTTATGTCATGACTATTTGCCTGAAACACGTGAATCATATGTATGTGAATCTGATATACAGACGCAGAAAACACAGAATATCCATATTCATCAGGGAATCAGCAAAACTGAATTTGCTCAGATGCGAAATCAGCGGGATTCAGGACTGAGTATGCCTAAACTGATTCTGCCCTCGATTCAGATCAATATGAAAGCAGGGCAGTTTCCTGAGCCTGAACAAAATGGTGTTTCTTACCTCAAGCTTCCTCTTAACTACTTCAAATAAGCTTGTGTCGTGATTCAACAAAAAGTTCAACTTTTATTGAATCATTTTTGTGGATAAAGGAGAGGGCGATGTGGGCATTAATACTGGAAGGATTGGCAATTGGTGGCTTGCTGGGTTTAACCGGTGCTGGTGGCGGCATTTTGGCTGTACCCGCACTTATGGCGAGTCAGGGTTGGACCGTGGCCCAAGCTGCGCCGGTGGGATTGATTGCAGTCACGCTGTCCGCTTTGGTCGGAACGTTCGAGGGTTTATTCAAGCGTATTGTGCGTTATCGTGCTGCGCTCTGGATTGCTCTCATTAGTATTCCTTCTGCACGTTACGGGGTGCAGCTGGCTGCTATTGTTTCTCCGGTCTGGCTGACACTGGCTTTCAGTTTAGTGATGCTGATTGTGGCTTACCGGATCTTCTTTAATAAAGTCCATGATCACGGAAATGCACCGTGCAAGGTAAATCAAACCACTGGTCGCCTGATCTGGGATGCCAAAACTGCCTCGTTCCTCGCCGGTATTGGTGTCGTGGCGGGTTTACTGACCGGTTTGCTTGGTGTGGGTGGGGGATTTGTCATTGTTCCAGCCCTGCGTAAATTCACAGGCCTGGATATGCGCAGTATCGTTGCGACTTCCCTGATGATTATTTTCCTGATTGGCGGGGTCAGTATTTATGCCCATGTGCTGGATGGATTTCAATATCCTGTTTCGGTCACGCTGACTTTTGTCCTGGCCTGTACTGTGGGGATGTTGATTGGACGCAGTCTGATGCATCGGATTGACAGTAACAAAGTACAGAAAATATTTGCCACCACCGTGGTTGGGGTGGCGATGTATTTAATCTATTCCGCACTCATGTGGTAGTTCTGTACGCTGTCTAGATAAAAATGCCTGAGTTGATGCCTGTTGGATATGATCTGTCTCATCTGGCTTGATATCTAAACAGCGGTAGCATATGAGAAGACGTTAGCAAAACTAAGGTTTGCATAGCCTGATCGTATCAACAGGGTTGAAACAAGCTGGTTGGGCATTGAAGCTAAACAGCTTTTAATCTACCTGGCCCTAGTTTATAAAATATGAATATGATGCACGAGGAAGAATGAAAATGATGAAAACTGCAGAGCAATTGATTCTGAATGCGAAAAGCCGGATTCAGGAAGTGAGTGTAGCTGAACTTTTTGAAGCGATGAAAAACCATAAAACCATTCTGATTGATATCAGGGAACCGGATGAATTTCAGGCGGCAGCAATAGACCGAGCGGTGAATTATCCTCGTGGTGTTTTGGAAATGAGAATTCACCAGCATCCTTTAGCCAGTCATCATTGCGATACTCAGCAGGCACTGGAATACCTTAAAGATCAGCCGATATATTTGATCTGTGGCACGGGTGGCCGTTCAGCATTAGCAACAGATACATTACAAAATATGGGATTTACTTATGTGAAGTCTGTTCGGGGCGGTTATCAGGCTTGGCTTGAACAAGGCTATCCCGTAGGAAAATAAGCTATTGAAATAAAGAAAATCTTATCGTTGATTTTTTAATTTAAGGGGTTTTGTTACATAAAGTCTTTGAAGGTAAAGTTTTCCTAAGTTACTAAAATTTAAGTTACAACTTAGGTATGAAGACTACATAATTCTGTAAATTTATTTAATACGGCTACGCTTGCATGGATCTGATTTTCTTGGCTGTCAAAATTCCTTTAGCAGAGTTTATCGCCTAATAATTTGATGCAATTTATCTTGGTTTCGACCAAACTTCGCCGATGATAACCAGACCCACTTTTTCCAAAGTGCTCCTCTTAGACGTTTAACTGTTTTAAATAACTCATTTCGCTCCATGCATCTCACTTTCTTATCTTTCCATGGCATTTTCATTCTTTCTTTATGGAATCATGGCATGTGCTTGTCGATCTGAAATCACTTGTCTACAATATTTTGTAACATATGATCCATCTATATAGACAGAATCAATCTGCTCATCAGATGGGATTTGATTAAGTAAATCCTGAAGAATTTGTGAATTACTGACATTATTTTTGGTCAGTTGTAGTGTACATAATTGAAGGGTTTGAGCATCTATACCAATATGCAGATTACGCCATTGCCGACGATATTCAG
>JAVXBC010000099.1:0-10303 GCA_036660195.1 Acinetobacter sp. | reverse complement strand
ACTTCAATCCGTGCAGAATATTTATCATCAGTGGCAATCACATACCACGGTGCATAATCGGTGTCTGTCCGCTTAAACATATCTGCCGCAGCTTTTAAATAGTCATCCCATTTATCCCGATTACGCCAATCTTCTTCAGTAATTTTAAAACGCTTATGCGGCGTTTCTTCGCGCTCTTTAAAACGAATCGCTTGCTCATCTTTGCTGATCGCCAACCAAATTTTTACAACGACGGTTTGACTATCTACCAAGTTCTGTTCAAAACGATTGATTTCGTCATAAGCGCGTTGCCATTCTGCCGTGCTAGCAAAACCTTCAATACGCTCAACCAAAACTCGTCCATACCACGTGCGATCAAATATGGTGATTTTGCCGCTTTCATTGAGCCGATTCCAAAAACGCCACAAATACGGTCGACGCAATTCATAGCGTTCAGGTGCAGCAATGGTATGAATTTCATATTCACGAGGGTCAAGTTTTTTCACGATGCGTTTAATCGCACCGCCCTTACCTGCGGCATCCATGCCTTCAAATGCAATTATGATTTTACGTTCATCACCACGCAAGGCATCCGCCACTTTTTTACTGAGTTTATTCAACTCATCTTTATAGTCATCTTTTTCTAAACCTTGCTTGGCAGGTTGTAACAGTGCGACTGGAACTTTGGCTTGCTGCCATTTTTTGGAAATTGAGGTGGCATGTTCAGGTAATTCTTTGAGATTTTGCAAAATATATTGTGCAAAAATTTGATCACGTAACGCTTCATCTTCACCATCAATCACGAACCAATCATCGGTGAATTTTTGACTGAGTTTTTTCAGATTGTCGTATTGTTTTTTATTGCGCCAATCTAAGCCATGCAATTTATGCCAATGTTGCTCAGAAGCATCAACATCATCTAAACGCTTTTGCAGTAATTTCCACGGTAAATCGAACCAAACCTTTATTACATGCACATGATTTTGCTGTAAATCATGTTCGAAGGCACGCATTTTCTCGACATAATCCTTGAAAGAGTCGTCATCTAAAGGTTTTGATGCATGCATAGCGGTACACAGTAAATCACTGTACCAATTGCCGAACATGACTGCGATTTGTCCTTCCGCAGGAATAAACCGTGCATACGGCTGCCAAAAGGCTTGTTGATCTGTCAGTAATCTCGGTGCATTTGCTTCAACACGCAGATATCGTGGGTCAACCCATTCACGCAGTTGTTTGACCGCTTCGCCTTTCCCTGCCAGCTCAATGCCACTGACTAAAATTAAAATACTTTTGGCATTTTTCTGATCGCGGCTTTCTTTTAAAGCGTATTGCGCTTCAATCAAATCTAAAGAGAGTGCATCTTCATCACGTAATTCAAAAACAGGGGGTGTCGTCGACATTGTGTGCTCTTAACGGCAGATCATTTCCATTGAGTATAATCAAAACCGTTTTTAGCTTGCAAAGCCCTTGTAGGTTTTATGTAGATAAAAAATCGACTTGAAACAATTTAATCCACCAACAAATTGTTAGACATTTAGGGTTTATGCCTTCAAGCAACTTGGTTATGATGAAATCTATGCTTTTATGATTTAATTTTTTGAGTTCGAACATGTCTAAACTCGCTGCCTTTGATCAACTTTTATTAGAATATCAATCTTTAGCTTGCCACCAAAATCCTGTGCTTAAACAACGTTTACATGATGTTCAAGCTTGGATGAAAGTCCGTATTGCCGCGACCCATCATGATTTCTTTACTCAGCCAGATCATGTACTGATGGCGCAATATTTTTTAAATCGTTTATACGGCGGCCCCGACTTTGACGCGATGGCACAGCAAATCGAACGATTATTAAAATATGCACATAAAGCGGAAAGTTTATTGCCGACGAATGCCATCAAAACTGGAACAAAATCGGTCAGCTTGGCAGTTTTTGCAACGGAGTTGGACGAGCAAGTGGCTGTTCAGCTTTTACAAGATTATCCTGCTGAAACACCATTAACCGATGAAATTATGCGAGTCACTTTAATCAAACTTGATCAAGGCGAAGCGCGTTATGAACAATTAAAACTGCTTGATGAATTGGGTGAAATTCTCGATAAATACATGCGTTCAACCATGATGTACGCTGCTTTTAAGATGTGTAAAGGTATTGCGAAGAAATATCAGTTTGAACCGATGTATGATTTTATTGAAGAAGGCTTTGCTGCCATGAAATCGTTAAAATCGGCAGCAGCATTTATTCACACCTTTACTGAAAAAGAACGAGACATTATTGATAAAGTCCATGCTGGAGATCCAAATCCTTTTCGCGATTAAATCTTCTGGATAAATCAATCCCTTTTAGCTATTAAAAGGGATTCAAACATCAAATCAGAACAATTAAAATATCGTCACGATTGTGATTTTCTGTATATTATTCATCACAATGCTATGCTACACCCTGTAAAAAAATATAAAACCTGTCATGATGCATGCTGATTCGTGCCGCTAGAGCAAAAGTTGAGGAGAAAACAATGTCTAACGAAAACCCACAGCCGACCCCAGAAGTTGAGCCAAACCCAAGTTCAGACAAAGTCAGTCCATTCCTCAGCACACCACTCCCGCAAGGCACGCCGCAAGGTCAGCAACAATCTTTACAGCAAAGTTTGACCTCTACACCAACAGGTTCAATCCCGAAATATAATCTTCCGCGCGGTGCCAATACGGGCAATGTCGGTGAAACCACACATTTCGGTTTTCAAACCGTCAACAGTGATGATAAAGCCCAAAAAGTTGCCGAAGTATTTCATTCCGTCGCCAGCAAATACGACATCATGAATGACCTAATGTCATTCGGTATTCATCGTATTTGGAAACGCTTTGCAATTAATATGTCAGGTGTTCGTCGTGGGCAACGCGTACTTGATATTGCAGGTGGTACAGGCGACTTGGCAAAAGTATTTAGCCGTGAAGTCGGGCCGCAAGGTCATGTGGTACTTTCAGATATCAATGAATCGATGTTGAATGTCGGGCGTGATCGTTTGATTGATGCAGGCTGTACCAATGTCGATTTCGTGCTTGCCAATGCCGAAACTTTAGAGCCATTTGCCGACAATAGTTTTGATTTACTCACCATCAGTTTTGGCTTACGTAACGTGACCGATAAGGATGCAGCCTTACAATCAATGTTCCGCGTGCTTAAACCAGGTGGTCGTTTACTCATCCTCGAATTTTCTAAACCTGTCTTTGAACCGTTCTCAAAACTGTACGATCTGTATTCATTCACTGCCCTGCCAATTATGGGAAAACTAGTTGCCAACGATTCTGAAAGTTATAAATATTTGGCTGAATCAATCCGTATGCACCCTGATCAACGCACGCTTAAAGGCATGATGGAAAATGCTGGTTTCCAAAGCTGTGACTATCATAACCTGACGGGTGGCATTGTGGCAGTGCATCGTGGATTCAAACTTTAGGGTTTAAGCTATGTGGTCGATCTTAGCCCTCGGTGCAGTCGAACGACTGATTCATCATGTGATTGATTTAGATTCAATTACCCGCATTCAGCTCAATCAGTTGCAAGGTCAATTATTGCGAGTGGTGATTGACAGTCCACAGCTCTCAGTGGATGTGTTTTTTGATGAGAATCGGGTTCGGCTCGAACCGACGGTCACAGGGCAAAGTCTAACAGCTTCAGTATTTGAGCATGAGAAGCGATCTAGCTTCGCAAGTTACGATCCGCAAAAGAAACTTACAGATGCTACAGCGACTTTGCATGTTGCGAATGTGGTTGAACTGATCAAATTATTACTCAGTGATTTTGATCAGATTGGTAACATTCCACTGCAAGGCGATTATCATTTACTGCAAGATATTCAAAAAATCATGCAGCAAGCCGAGCTTGATCTTGCATCACATTTATCGCCGTGGATTGGCCCACAACTGGCGCATGAATTGGGTAAAATTCAGCATGTTCCGAAACAGCTGAAACGCTCATTACAGAGCCATTTATTTTTTGTTGAAGATGCCTTAAAAGAAGACAGCGGTTTATTTGCTCCACGTTGGCAAATGGATGATCTGCATCGGGAAACGCGTCAACTCAATCAAGAGATTGATCGTTTAGAAGCGAAATTTCAGCAGTTACAAGATCAATTATTACAACCTCTCCTAACCTCTCCTTCAAAAGGAGAGGAATTATTAAAACCCACACAAGACTAGGTAAGACTTTTATATGATTCCGCATGTTACACGGTTACTCGAACTTTGGCGCATTGCAGCGCACTATCGCCTTGATACCTTGTTTCCTGCGGAAGAATTACCAGCCAAAGCACAGCCTGTCTTAAATGCGATTAAGTTGCATCCTGCGGCATGGTCAAGCCGTGAAAAGAAAAATCCTATTAAACTGAAACAAGCCCTAGAAGATATGGGGCCTTTGGCGATCAAATTGGGGCAATTGCTTTCCACCCGCCGTGATTTGATTCCGCCTGAAGTGTTAGCGCAATTGGTGTTATTACAAGATCGGGTCAAACCTTATGACACTCAGTTAGCCAAGCAACGGATTCAAGACTCGTTAAAAGCGGATGTCTCCACCTTATTTTCTCGCTTTGATGAACAACCACTCGCTGCTGCGTCGATTGCACAAGTGCATACCGCCGCGCTACATGATGGGCGCGAAGTGGTGGTGAAAGTCACTCGCCCCGATATTCGCCAGCAGATTCTGCAAGATTTTGAGATTTTAGCGTGGTTAGGCGATTGGCTAGAAAATCGTTTAGAAGCGGCACGTGCGCTACATTTATCTGAAATTATTCAAGATTATCGTCAAATCATTTTAAATGAATTGGATTTAAGCCTAGAAGCGGATAATACCCGCCGTATGCGTCATCACTTTATGGGCTCAAGCATGATGTACGTGCCTGAAGTCTATATGGACAGTAAAGATGTGATGGTGGCGGAACGCATTACTGGTGTTCCAATTTCGGACACTGCCACTTTTGACCGTTTGGGCATGAGTCGTGCCGATTTGGCGGAAAAAGGTTTAACGATTTTCTTTACCCAAGTATTTCGCGATAACTTTTTCCATGCCGACATGCACCCTGGCAATGTCTTTGTGGAAACCATTAACCCAAGTAATCCACGTTATATTGCGTTGGATTGCGCCATTATGGGCGAGTTGTCTAAATCTGATCAAATGACCGTAGCTCGTATGTTACTGGCAGTGATGAATAGCAACTTTATGCAGCTGATTCAGATCGTGCATCAAGCGGGTTGGATTCCACCAGGTACGGATCAAGATGCCTTATCACGTGAAATGCGCCGTACTGTTGGCCCAATGGTATCCAAACCAATGGATCAATTGGATTTTGCAGGAATTTTGATTCAAGTGATGGATATTGCACGACGTTTTCATTTGGAAATTCCACCACAATTGATGTTGCTGCTCAAGACACTGGTGCATGTGGAAGGCTTAGGTACAGACCTGTATCCGCAATTGGATATTTGGAAACTGGCGAAACCAATTCTGACCGATTGGGTCAAAGCCAATATGAATCCAGTGAAAAACTTCAAAGAAATCGGACAGCAAATTCCTGATCTATTACTGGGTGCACAAGACTTACCTAGTCTATTTATCGACAGTTTGAATGGTTTAAAAAATCAGTCGGCATGGCATGATCGTCAACTACGTGAAATTCAACAGCTGCGTTTACAAATGCAGCATCAACAACGTCGTAGTTGGATGTTTGGCAGCAGTATGCTGATTTTACTGACGATTGCAATTATTAGCCCGTGGTTTGTCTCAATTGTTTTGATCGTTTTGAGTGGACTGTTAGCACTGTGGCGTGTGGTGAAATAAACTTAAATTCTCAATACAGGCAAGACCTTACTTTTGACTGGACAAAAGTAACAAAACCCCTATGTTGGACTGACGGTACATCCATGTTACCGCAGTCCAACAGGGCGGCATCCATGCCGCCTACCGCAATAGTAAATCCCGTCTAAAAAATAAAAACTTATGAAGCGAGGTACAACAAGATTTACTCTTCCAATGACAAATTAATCCGTTAAGATCATGACTAAACTCAACACCAAATAATTGAAAAGAACAAACAATGAAAACACCTCATTTTGCCATTATTGGCGCAGGTACAGCAGGACTCGCCACTGCGATTCTGCTTGCACGAGAAGGCAATCAAGTTACGATTTTTGAACAAGTCGATGTACTCTCTCCTGTCGGTGCAGGTTTACTGCTACAACCTGCTGGCTTAGCCGTGTTTGAACATCTCGGTGTACTCGATCAAGCGTTAAATTTGGGCGCAAAAGTCACAGGCTTAGAAGGTCAATTGCCAAGTAAACGTCTATTGGTGAATAGCCACTATCATCAAGCGGGAAATGATTTTTATGGTCTTGGTATTCATCGTGCCACCTTATGCCATGTATTGACTGAAAAACTCGCTGAATATTCCAGTCATGTGACTTGGCGTATGGGACATACGATTGATCAAATCCAAGAAACGACTGATGAAGTTCGATTATTCGGCACACATCAGCAGCAAAAATTTGATGATTGTTTTGATGCCATCCTCATTGCCAATGGCGCACGCAGTCAATTGCGACCGAAAGCATGGGTGAAAGTCGATCAGGCTTATCCTTGGGGTGCGGCATGGACGATCGTGCCTGAATGTCTAAGTTTGAACACTGAAATTCTGCATCAATTTTATGATCGCTCTAAAATCATGATGGGTGTTTTGCCTACAGGGGCGATTCCATCTGCACCACAACAACGGCTTTCCAGTGTGTTTTGGAGTTTACCAACGGCACAATTACAATCCTTTCTCAAAGATGAACCTGCCAAACAAGAATGGTTGAATCAAGTGTCAGATCGTTGGTCTGATGTCGCTGAATGGCTCGAACAGCTTTTGTCGAATCAGCAGAATCAACCGCAATGGTTATCAGCTCAATACCGTGATGTGGTGATGTCGCAATATGGTCAAGGTCGAATTGGTGTGATTGGTGATGCTGCCCATGCCATGAGCCCTCAATTGGGGCAAGGGGCAAATATGGCGTTACTCGATGCGTGGGCTTTTTCACAGTCTTTGCAAAGTGCCAAAAAACATCAACAAGTTGATTGGACGATGCTATGGCAGCATTATCATCAACATCGTGGTTCTTCGACTCAATTTTATCAATTCCTCAGCCGATTATTGACACCGCTGTATCAATCCAATCATTGGTGGGCAGGTGGTTTACGTGACCTGACGTTTCCGTGGATGTATCAAATGCCGTATTTGCGCAAAGAAATGGCGATTACCATTTCAGGCTTAAAGAAAAGTATGTTTCAACAGATGGATTATCAGCAAATTGCTGAATATAAAAAGAATGAAACCGAAGCGGTTCCAACTAATGATTCACTGCCTGAATATGAATAAACTCAAATAAGAACTGAATTAAATATGAAAATTAGCCGCCTAGATCATTTGGTTTTGACGAACGCGTTTAATTCACCTTATTCAGCATCATCGACTTTTTACCCAACACACATAGCCAACGCCAAGTACAAACGCTACACTAACGGCTTTCCGCTCAATGGATTTTTCACTCATGTCAAACTGGTTAGATGAAGTTAAATTTGATGCTCATGGTCTTGTTCCTGCCATTGCACAACATCATCAAACAGGTCGAGTGCTTATGGTTGCGTGGATGAATCGTGAAGCTTTGCAATTGACCGCAGAAAAAAATCAAGCGGTATATTACTCACGTTCACGTCAAAAATTATGGCATAAAGGCGAAGAATCAGGGCACTTTCAAACGGTGCATGAAATCCGTTTGGATTGTGATGCCGATGTCATTATCTTACAAATTGAACAGCACGGCGGTATTGCTTGCCATACAGGTCGTGAATCGTGTTTCTATCGCAAACTGACCCCACAAGGTTGGGAAATTGTTGATGCGCAACTAAAAGACCCAACGGCGATTTATGGCGCATCTGCAAAAACCGAAGCACATGATCATGGACAAAGCGAACAAGTCGATGTGCTTGATTATTTGGGTCGTTTGATGCAACAACGCAAAAATGCGCAAGCCGATAGCTCTTATATCGCAAGCCTATATCAAAAAGGCATCAATAAAATTTTAGAAAAAGTCGGCGAAGAAAGTGTTGAAAGCATCATCGCGGCTAAAGATTATGCGGTAGACGCATCTTTAGAAAATAAAAATGAGCTGATTTATGAAGTGGCAGATATGTGGTTCCATAGCATCGTCATGCTCGGTTATTTCGATCTCGAACCGCAACTGGTGCTAGATGAATTGGCACGCCGTCAAGGTTTGTCAGGTTTGGTGGAAAAAGCCAACCGTAGCCAAGAAGTGTAATTGCAGCCTGTGTCGATTATCGAAAAACCCAAAGCGACTTATGAACAAGCCATTGCCATCGACAATGCACGTTTAGGGCAATCTTTTAAAGTCATTGCCTATGCAGGCACAGGTAAAACCACTACTTTACAAATGATCAGTGATGCTATGCCCGAACGGCGTGGTATGTATTTGGCTTTTAACAAAGCCATTGCCAACGAAGCCCAAAGTAAATTCCATAGCAATGTGAACTGCCGCACTTTCCACTCATTGGCATTTCGCAGCGCACCGCGTGGTGTCACCGATAAATTGCGCTTACCACGTTTAAGTCCGAGTTTTATTGCCAAAGAATATCGGCTAGAACCGATTACCCTGCGCCGCTTAATGGGTGGGCGTTATGAAAAATATGTATTGATGCCGAGCCGACTTGCGAGTTTGGTTGCCAATGCCGTCAGTTATTTTTGCTCAACCAGTTCGCAATACCCTGCGCCACGTCATATTCAAGCACCAAGTTGGTTACATCAAGACGATATTGAAGTGCTACAAAAACACTTATATCCCGCGGTAGAACGTCGTTGGTTGGAATCTATTGATCAAAATCATCAAGCGGGTATTGGACACGATATTTACCTGAAACTATGGGCGTTGTCTGAACCGAATATCCCTGCCGATTATGTGTTGTTCGATGAAGCTCAAGATGCCGATCCGCTGATGCTCGGCATTTTATTACGTCAAAAAAGCACGCAAGTGATTTATGTCGGTGACGCCCATCAACAAATTTATGCATGGCGTGGTGCAGTCAATGCCATGCAGCAAATGCCTTTACCTGAAAGTCGCCTCACTACCTCTTTTCGTTTTGGTGAAAGCATTGCCGATGTTGCCAATAGTCTACTTGGTGCACTGAATGAAACCGTGCCCTTACTCGGCAATCCAAATATGAAATCGAGTGTGGTGAATAAACCGCACACCAAAATGCGTGATGCGATTTTATGTCGTACCAATGCACGTGCGATGGAGTTGTTATTGGCAGGTTTGGTCAATGGTGACAAAGTCGCATTACAAGCCGATCATCAAAAACTCAGTCGTTTTGTCGAGGCTGCTAGTTTATTGAAACAAGGTAAGCGTATTGTCGATGTGCCTGAACTGGCATGGTTTAACTCTTGGCATGATGTGCATGAATATTGTGAAACCAATGATGGCAGCGACATTAAACCGCTGGTTAAATTGGTGGATGATCACGGCACTGAACCGCTGAAAAAAGCCTTGGCAAAAATCACCCCGATTGAGCAGGCTGACTATGTGATTTCCACTGCGCATAAAGCCAAAGGCTTAGAGTGGAATCGAGTGCATATTGAAGATGATTACCAGTTCAAAATAAATGGACTGGAACATAAAATTACCGATGAAGAATTAAGACTCTTATATGTGGCATGTACTCGCGCGAAAGTCAGTCTCAATATTCATCATTTGTTTGACTTAATACAACAATTAAAACTACGCGCGCCCTCTAGTCTTCGTCAGTCCGCAGGTTAAAACGTACAAGAGCAAGTTTAGCTTAAACATCATCCAATTAAACAGATAGGTAAAACCACGACTTTAAAAATAATTATCGGTGATTAACAACATAATTCTTCAACTTAACAATAACCCTGAAAGGTAGTAATACACAGATGCAGAAAATAAGTCTGAGAAGGAATACAGCTCCACCAAAGATAAGCGCATAAAAAACAATGCCATATATAGACATGGCTGATAACTGCAGTGCCTTTTCCCACTCCATATTCGAGCTAAATTTAAATATGAACATTATGAAAATAGCGATTGCTAAAAACCCCGCCAATAATAACAATATAAAATTAAAAACTATAAGAATCAACGACACTATTTTTTTTAAATAATTCACATGCCCCCCTAAGGTCAGCCTTTTAGCCTATCTAGTTATTCTTAGATTAGCATTTGAAGTGCAACACCATGTTCTCGCAATAATATCTGACTCGG
>JAVXBC010000098.1:0-10434 GCA_036660195.1 Acinetobacter sp. | reverse complement strand
CTTTAGAGTTCCAAATTAATATTAAAAACACAATTGAGCTTTCGCTCAATTGTTAAGAGAAAATAATTAAAGATCAAGCACAATTTCTTTACCTTTCGCACGTGAAACGCAAATCATCATAGACTGTTGTGAGGCTTTTTCATCATCACTTAGATACTGATCATAATGTTCTGCTTCACCTGATAAAATTGCCGTTTCACACGTTCCACACACGCCCTCTCGACATAAACATTCAACATCAATATTTAAAGACTCAATCGCTTGAAGAATCGTTTGATCTGCCATCACTTCAATTTTCTGATTTGATTTAGCCAATACAACAGTAAATGCTTCACCATTTTCAGGAACAGTCGAAGAAAATTGCTCCCAATGAATATTTTCATCGCGATAACGATTTTTATTACACGTATCAATGACTGCATCAATCATTGGTTTAGGACCACATACATACACATGTGTTCCTTTAGGTTGACCTGCAATCAGTGCATCCAAGTCCAGTTTTGAACCTTCACTGTCAATATAACTAAAGACTTTATCGCCATGTTGGCTTTGTTTGAGTTCGTCCAACAATGCAGCATGTTCTGGCGCACGAAATGCATAATGCAATTCATAATTGGCACCGCGCTCAAGAAGTTCATCCATTTGCGGAATAAATGGAGTAATTCCAATTCCGCCTGCAATTAAAATATGCTTTTCGCCATGTGTTGACAGTTCAAATAAATTTTTGGGTGTAGAAATTTCAAGCTTAAAATCTTCTAGACATTGATCATGCATAAAGATTGAACCACCCTTACCTTCTGTATCTTTCCGCACGCATACTTGGTAAGTCGATAAATCTTTTGAATTACTCATGAGTGAATAAGCATTAGAAAGCTTATCATTCATTTTCACAATGATATGGCTTCCACCTGTAAACGCTGGAAAGTCCTGACCATCTTGGCGTTTAAAGGTAAAACGTTTAATGAGCGGTGTGAGTTGTTCCACTGTCGTCACTACAGCTGGAAACATTTGATAACTCTCAGTCATTTTTAAATCCTAATTTTTCAACACTATGATGTTTAAAAACTTAAACACCAAGACATAAGTATTTGATTGTCATAAATTCCTCTAAACCATATTTAGAGCCTTCACGACCAACACCTGATTGTTTTACACCACCAAATGGCACAACTTCATTTGAAATTGCAGTGGAGTTCATCCCGACCATGCCATATTCAAGTTGCTCTGAAACCTTAAAAATACGAGAAATATTTTCTGTATAAATATAAGCCGCCAAACCAAAAATGGTGTCATTTGCTTGTGCAATCACTTCTTCATCGGTTTCAAAACTAATCAATGGAGCAACAGGGCCAAAAATTTCTTCATCTATAATTTCCATAGATCGGTCAACATTGGTTAAAACCGTTGGTTCAAAGAAACTATAGCCAAGTTCATGCTTTTTACCACCACACGCAACAGATGCACCTTTAGCACATGCATCATCAATCAGTTTTTGCGCTTTAAGTACTGCTTTTTCATTAATTAAAGGACCAATTTGAGTGCCTTCATCTAAGCCATTACCCACTTTCAGTGCTTTAACCGCAGTCACAAATTTTTCGCTAAATGCTGCATAAATGTTTTTATGTACATAAATACGATTCGCACAGACACAGGTTTGACCTGCATTGCGATATTTTGCAAGCATCGCCCCTTGAACCGCTTTATCAAGATCAGCATCTTCAAAGATGATTAGAGGTGCATTCCCTCCAAGTTCAAGTGCAAGTTTTTTGATGGTCGGTGCACATTGTTCCATCAATAAACGCCCTACAGGTGTCGATCCTGTAAAGGTCAGTTTTTTTACTTTTTCATGTGAGGTAAAGACCGAACCAATTTCAGCAGACTTACCTGTAATCACATTAATTACACCTTTAGGAATACCTGCTTTCTCAGCAAGTTTCGCAATTGCCAAGGCACAATACGGCGTTTCATTGGCAGGCTTAATCACAATGGTACAACCCGCTGCAAGCGCAGGTGCAGCCTTACGTGTAATCATTGCCAGCGGGAAATTCCACGGCGTAATAGCAGCAACAACACCCACAGGTTCTTTAACCACCAAGAAGCGCTGACCTGCATTGGTCGTTGGAATCACATCGCCGTAAATGCGTTTTCCTTCTTCTGCAAACCACTGAATAAATGAAGCTGCATATTTGACTTCACCTAAAGCTTCAGCAAGAGGTTTACCTTGCTCAATCGTCATTAAACGTGCCAAATCTTCAGCATGCTCTAAAGTCAACTTGTACCAAGCCAAAAGTAAGTCAGCACGAGCTTGAGCGGTTAAAGCTTTCCAAGACTGTAAAGCTTGATATGAACTTTCAACAGCTTGCAATGCTTCCGCTTTGCCCATATTTGGAATCGAGCCAATGACTTCTTCATTTGCAGGATTGGTTACATCAATACGATTTTGATCTTGAGCTTCAACCCAAACCCCATCAATAAACGCATTTTGTTGAAATAAATCGTTAGTTTTTAAGCCGAGCATTTTCATCTCCTAGTGCTATATATTAGGTGAAATCAGAATTTCAAAATGAAGGATGAGTATAAACTCCCCCTCATCTTTAACGTTTCACAGCAAATTATTGATGATATTTTGCAACTAGGTTTTGGAAATATGCGATCCCGTGCTCACTGATACCCGAACGCTGCTTATCTGTCATGATGCGCCCTTGACCACGATATCCACGAGATTTCAAACCACGTTGTACGCTTTCCACTAGCTCTAAATCTTCTGGACGGAATACATTTCTGTACCATTCAATCAAATCTTTTTGATCTTGAGTCAATTCTTCATTGGTGAAATAGATATCGTAATGTTGCAGTGTAGTCTCAGCATCTACAGGGAACTCATAAATCACCGTCATGAAATTACTGCCCGGTGGTACGTTGAACATGGTACTTGGCCAAGTCCAAAAACCATGAAATTCAGGGTCGGTAATCGATGGATCTATTTTAAATGACTTTTCAGATGAACGTGCGTAACCATACTGTAACGTCCAGTTTTGATGCGTGGTATGCCAATATTTATCCACTTGCACAGAATCGGCAAAACCAGGATGCGCAGGCCCACAGTGATAACATTCAAGATAATTATCGACAATCACTTTCCAGTTCGCAGGGGTATCCGTGACAAAACGAGCAGCAAGTTTAAGGTCTTTGACCACTGTACACGCTTCTGCGAGTTTAGCGGCAAAGCCCGGTAATTGATCTTCTACACAGGTTGCATTGTCATCCATATTAATGAAAACAAAGCCTGCATATTCTTCAACTTTAAGCTGTACCATGCTGGATTTTTCTTTGTCGAAATTTTCCACATGATCACAGTTACGCGCCAGTGCAAGACTGCCATCTAGTTTAAATGTCCACGCATGATAAGGACAAGTAATGACATTTTTAGCTTTACCGCTACCACTGAGTAACTCATGACCACGATGTGGACACACATTATAAAATGCTCTTAAAACCCCATCTTTACCTCGAATAATCACGATATTTTCATCAATGACTTTACGGGTAATGTAGTCATTTGATTTTGCCAGTTCACTGCCATGTGCGACACAAATCCAGCTTTTTGCAAAAATTTCTTCTTTTTCACGTTCATATACTTGCGAAGAGGTATAAAAAACTTTTGGAAATGTCCATGCATTATCTGGATCTACACAAAAGTCTTGCGGTAATGTTTCAATTGAACTCATGTTCTTAACTCCATCCATTTTATTCATAACTTTAAAATTTCTTTGCATAATTTATGATTTTTCAATCATTTGTTTTATGCTTTTCAACATGTCTTGATATAGCTTCTGCACTTCCGGACAATCGCGCATTAAGCGTAATCCGCCATGCAAAACACCTTTAGCCACATGAAAATGATTTTCTATTCCAGCTTGGGTCAATTTTTCTGCAAAATATTTACCATCATCGGATACAGGATCAAACTCTGCAACAGCAATGAAACTTTCAGGCATATCAGAAAAATCATTGGCAAGTAATGGTGCTAAACGTAAATCATCCCATTGCGAATCATCGGGTGCATATTCACGTAAATAATATTCACAATCTGCACGGGTCAATAATGGCGCTTCTGCATGTACGGTATACGCGGGTAAATCAAAATGGGTGGTCAACATGGGATAAATCATCACCAAGCCTTTTGCCTGCTGACCTGTATGCTGTAAAGCCACCGCGACTGCCGCAGCTAAATTCCCACCCGCACTATCACCGGCAATAATGATGTTATTGGCATCAATATTCCATTGAGCTGCATGCGTTTTAAGCCATGTATAGGCAAATTTGCAATCATCATGCGCCGCTGGAAAATGATGTTCTGGCGCTAAACGATAATCCACACTCAGCACAGCAATATTTAGATCTTGGCAAATGTAACTCAATAGAAATTCATGTGAATCTAAACCACCGACCACAAACCCGCCACCATGAAAATACAGAACACACGGCCAACCTTTTACTGGCGCTGGTACAGCTTTAGGTCGATATAATCGAACACCAACGGTATGGTCTGCATTTTCAAGATGATGATCTTCGATATCAATCTTGCCATCTTGTGGCAATGTATAGTGTCTACACATTGCATCATAAGCTGCTCGACATGAATCAAGATCAGAATCTGCTGGGCTATACACACTGCTCCAGTAAACTAGACTTTGCATTTCTTCACTGAGAACATACTGTGTATTTGGGGCTGTCATGAGATTTCCCTTTTAAGACTTTCACGCCCGATATCTACTGATTTAACAACAGCGATATCGATATGTTTATTTGTATCATCTGACGCATCTGCATAAATGCGAGACTCCTCAAAATTTTTCTGGTCAATCAGGTGTGAAGGAATTTTTGAATAATCCTCGATTAACCACTTAATTAAACCGTAAGTTTGAATCAGAATAATCACAATAAACGGTAGTGCTGTCACAATCGTGGCTGTCTTCATGGTATCAAGCGGTGCTTTTGAGAAAATCATCGCGATAGGAACCAAAGTCAGCATCACACACCAAAATAATCGCGCTTTCGGTGAAGGATCTTGCCCTTCTTCTAAACCACGTGTACAGGTTGCAGTTACGGCATAACCAACAGCATCCATGTGTGCAGCCAAGAATATCACCATGATGCCGAGGAAAATCCACATCATCACTTGACCCGCAGGCAACAAACCAAGTAATTGACCAATGGCAATTTCACCACCTTGTTGGCTCAGCACTTGCGGTACATTGACCACACCGTGAATAAAACTATAGACACTAAAGCTTTCAAAGACACCGAAAATAAACCAAATACCGACGCTACCGCCAATCACCATAGCCAGAATAACTTCCTTGATGGTACGCCCTTTAGAAACGCGAGTAACAAATAAGGCCACGCCTGGTGCATAAGAAATCCACCACAACCAATAAAACACAGTCCATTCACGTGTGAATTTTCCATCTCCCATTGGGTCTGTAAATAAACTCATATCGACAAAGTTAGTCGCCATGAGGCCAAAACTCATCAATGAATTATTTAAAATGAATTGTGTTGGGCCAAAAACCAGCACATAGACTGCAAATAAAACCACACCTAGACAGACAGCATGACTTAAGCGCTTCATGCCATTTTCCATTCCCACATAGGAACTGAGTGCAAATACTACCGATACAGCCAAAATAATAATGACTTTTGTGGTAAAGGTATTTGGAATACCCGTGAGTAAGGACAAAATATTGGTAAAAGTGACTGCGGTAAGCACCAAGGAAATCGTTAACGCACCAAACATGCAAAGCAAAAACAATATGTCGACCAAACGCCCGACCACACCTGTGGCTTTAAATCCAGTGACCGCTTCCATAATAGAAGCTAAGCTGAGTCCTTTATTTTTACGGACATGGAAGCTGTAGCATAAAGAAACCGATGCTAAAGCATAAATTGCCCAAGCACTGACGCCCGAATGGAAAAATGAATAAGCAACACTATATTTCAATGCCTCAGCAGATTCAGGCGTTAAACCTAAACCGGGTGTTTGATAATAGTAGGCCCAGTCTAAAAAGCCCCAATACAAACTTGAAGATCCAATGCCCGATAAAATGAACATAAAAATCCAAGAGAGCGTGCTGTATTCAGGCTTTCCTTCACCAAGTTTAATTTTTCCATACTTACTAAATGCCAACATCATGGTAAAAATGATGGATAAAAATGCAAATAATAAAACGGGAGTGGTAAAAATTGATGTGCTCCACAACATCAATTGGGAAGCCAACTTAATGGACGCTTCAGAATAAATCGCTAATCCTGCGACTAAGATAAACACAAACGATAAACTGGTTATCGCAAGCACTTTATCTGTATAAATTTTTGGTTTTTGATTTTCCATATCAACAAATCCGTTTTAAATGGATATTTATTCCATGACAAATAAGTCCATCAATTTTTACTAATTAATGATGCGATCGCATCTCCCACTTCATGTGTTTTGGCTGTTCCACCGACATCCGCTGTTTTTGGACCATTCACTAAAACATGCTCAATGGCTTGCATAATGTCTTTACTGGCATCTTCAAAGACTTGTTCACCATTGCCTAAAAACTCGAGCATCATTGCACCTGACCAAATTGCAGCAATTGGGTTGGCAATTTTTTGACCGAAAATATCGGGTGCAGAACCATGTACTGGCTCAAACAAAGAGGGGAAGTTACGTTCTGGATTTAAATTTGCTGAGGCTGCTAAACCGATTGTTCCTGTACATGCAGGGCCTAAATCAGACAGAATGTCACCAAATAAATTGGAGGCCACAACAATATCAAAACGTTCAGGTTGAAGGACAAAACGGGCTGCTAAAATATCCACATGTTGCTTATCTGCTTTGACATCAGGATATTGTTTTGCCATTTCATCAACACGCTCATCCCAATATGGCATGCTAATCGCAATCCCATTAGACTTGGTTGCTGCCGTGATTTTTTTAGCTTCACGCTTATTTGCCATTTCAAAGGCATACTTTAAAATTCGGTCTACGCCATGACGCGTAAATACAGCTTCCTGCAACACAAACTCACGGTCTGTACCTTCAAATGCTTTGCCACCAATGGCCGAATACTCACCTTCACTATTTTCACGAACCACAAAAAAATCAATATCACCTGGCTTTTTGTCTGCCAGTGGCGATTTCACCCCCGGCATTAAACGCACTGGACGTAAATTGACATATTGATCAAAACGACGACGGAATTGTAATAAAGATCCCCATAAAGAAATATGGTCAGGTACTTTATCCGGCCAACCTACAGCACCAAAGAAAATGGCATCATATTGCTTTAAAGTTTCAAACCAGTCATCTGGCATCATCTTGCCATGCTCAAGATAGTAGTCACAGCTTGCCCAATCAAAGTTATCTAATTGAAGTTCAATTCCATACTTTTGCGCAGCGGCCTTTACAACCTTCACGCCCTCTGGTAGAACTTCTAAACCAATGCCATCCCCTGCTATGGTGGCAATCTTATATACTTTAGCCATGCTATCCTTTGACCTTGTTAATGAATATCCTACTAAGTCATTAACATGATCGTTTCAGATAAAATGATCAATATTCAAACCATCAGGCTTATGGACACGGATCGTGAATAATCTACCTAACTTATCGGATTTTAAGGTTTTTTGTGTTGTAGCAAAGCGTCGAAGTTTTGTCGAATCCGCAGAAGAACTGGGTTCATCTCCTGCTTATGTCAGTAAGCGAATCAATATTTTAGAAACAAACTTAAACTGTAAGCTTTTTCATAGAAGTACGCGCCATGTTAGCCTCACGGAGGATGGCAAATTAATTCTGGAAAAAATAACGCATATCTTAGATGAGTTTGATGACCTGAGTGAATTGCTAAATAATCCCCTAGGCTCTCCCACTGGTCATTTAGATATTGTCAGTAGTTTCGGTTTTGGTCGCAAACATGTTGCGCCTATTCTGTCTAAATTACTGAATATGTACCCAAAACTTACCCTTCATTTCAATACGATTGATAATACCAAGGACTTGATTCAACACAGCATTGATCTAGATATTCGAATTGGCAATGAAATTGCACCCAACATGATTGCAAAGAAATTAGCTTCAAACTTTCGTATTCTCTGCGCATCGCCAAGTTATTTACTTAAAAATGGCGTTCCTGAAACAGTTGAAGACTTACAACATCATGACTGCTTAACCATTAGTGAACGCGATCAATCTTCTGTTTTACTCAAACTCAGACATAAAAATGAAGATATCGTGACCCATGTTCGACCACGGTTTGTTTCCAATAATGGTGAAATTATTCATCAACTTGCAATTGATGGACAAGGCATTATTTTACGTTCTGTATGGGATGTTGCAGACGAACTGATTTCAGGACAATTGCAGCATATTTTACCTGAGTATTGGCAAGATGCTGACGTTTGGGCGGTTTATCCATCAAGGTTAAAAACCTCGTCCAAACTGCAAACCTGTATTTTATTTATTCAACATGAATTATCGAATCGGTTACAGTTAATTCAAAAGTTAAATCGGGGCGAATTAATCTCACCTGTAGACAACATTACCCCGCCCACTGAAAAAGTTTTTTTATAACTGCAAAAGTTTTATAACATAAAAAATCGCCCATATTTAATGGGCGATTTTCAATCTAAATCATGATTTTAAAAATAATAACCTAAAGACAAATAGAACAACTGATTCCAATGATTACTATCGCCTTGCGCTAAACCATTACCACTACCACCGGTCATTGGGTCATTCTTGCTCCAGATATATTCACCCTGTACACCGATCGCTTTATAATTAAAATAAACACCAGCCATCACACGCTCGGAATCTTTAAAGCCAGACTCATCTTTTAAAAATTGACTATAGGAAATATAAGGTTTGATATTTTCAAGTTTAAATATCGGTTTATCCACAGCATAACTGAATTCGTTTACCACAAATTTAGCCTTGTTTGCCACTTGGTATGGAAAATCAAATGCACCAATGGTTGAATACTGAGGATGTAGATCATCCGCATTTTTAATATCTTGTGCACCTGCCACAAATAACCATTGCCATGCATTTAATTCAGTTAATGCAAATACATTCCAAGCATCGCGCGTACCTTCAAGATGTGTTCTTTTATTTTCTAAATCGGAATGCCAATAAGAAGCCCCCATTTCAGTTTTTAAAGAAGCATCCGCATTTAAATTAATCTTTTTCGAAGCCCGCCCAATCCACATATTTTTTTCTTCAATATCGGTTCCTTCATTTAAATCATCTGCTTGCACAAAGTTACCAGAATATCGACTCGAATCTTTTGAAGTGCCTTTATAATTACCACCATCTCTTGGATAAAACCCGAGTGCTATATGATAATCGTCATTTTTAAAGCGATATTTAACCCCTAAATTTTGAATATCTTCTAAACCTACGGTATTTAGAATAGTTTCATAATAACTATTTCCCCATAAACGAGCATAGCCAAAATCTACAAATTGCAAACCAACCGTTAAACGCTGCTCTTGATTAAACTTATAACCTGCCCAAGCATCTTTTAAGAATACGGCATCGCACAAAGACTCATATTGATAGCATCGTGTGTCTATTGAAGCGATCCAGTTCGGATTTTCATAACCTAAAACCAGCTTGATATCTGCAAGTTTCCAATCATCATTCTTGGTTCCTTGTAGAGCTTGGTCAGCATAATCTTTATGCAAAAAGCGTGTACGCACTGCTCCTGAAACTTTGAACTGACCTTCTTCAAGGGTGTTATCTCCCCAAGTCAAATTTCCTGCAAAACTGCTAGCGCTAAAAAGTAGTGAAACCAAACTGAGCGAAAGTAACGATTTTTTCATTTGAATCATCCTTGATAAAGATACTCAAAATGAAGAAAAGCGCTTATTTAATCAATCATATAAATATGCGTTGAAAATTTACGAAGTGTGTTTAATAAACAGGCTATTCAATTTATATTAAAATATTTATAAATCTACCCAGTAAGATTTACAAAAAATTATTGGCATTTATTCTGACTCAGAAGAAAACTTACAGAGATTAATAATCTATAATATTTTGTAGAAACTGAATTCAAAAATTCAAATGTAATTTATTTAAATCATTCTCTATAATTTTCATTATTTTTATAAGCCAAATGCAAATAAGCGCATCAATTGATACGCTTTTTATGCGGTATAATCACCTAAATAATAATGATTAATTAAAGACATTTTTATTTAGGTGTGCAATACCATACCGTCATTTTCACATGATTAACTTTATGTAGTGATCCGTAAAATAACTTGCAGGTTAAATATTATAAATCAAATAACTTACCCGGATTCATAATGCCGTTTGGGTCGAATACCTGTTTCAATGCTTTCATGTATTCAATTTCTTGCGCAGTACGTGAATATTCCAAA
>JAVXBC010000097.1:0-10478 GCA_036660195.1 Acinetobacter sp. | reverse complement strand
AACCATATTTTTTAGGTAGCTGTCGCCATGACCTTCGTTGTCACTGAAAATTGTATTAAATGTAAATATCAAGATTGCGTAGAAGTTTGCCCAGTCGATTGTTTCTATGAAGGTCCAAACTTTCTAGTAATCAATCCTGACGAATGTATTGACTGCGCGTTATGTGAACCTGAATGTCCAGCAAATGCTATTTTCTCTGAAGATGAATTACCAGCAGGTCAGGAAGTCTTTATTGAGCTGAATACTGAATTGTCTGAAAAATGGGCAGGCAACAACATTACTCAAATTGGCGAACAGCCTGCTGACCGTGAAGAGTGGAATGGCAAGCCAAATAAGCTGCAATATTTAGAAAAATAAGCTAAAAAAAGACCAGTCATGACTGGTCTTTTTTATACTTGAATCACACATTTCTTTGCAATTGCCCCATATTTTATCTTCTATTTTGCATTAAAATGACACATCTCCTGCACTAATTTATGAATTTCCTTTTTATGATACGAAATACATTACAGGGTCTTTTATCATTTTGTATCATCCCTGTGGTGATGGTCGGTTGCGTTAGCTCACCGACCAAAGTAAATCAAAATAATAACTTAGGCAAAAGAATCCAGATTCCTCAAGAACAAGTCAATATTCAGCGACCTATCATTAAAGTCGAACCTGCTTCGTATCGACAATGGTTGGCACAAGGCGAAAACTACACACGTGTGCGTGAGTACGAACAATTTTTAATGCGTAATAATGTCGCGCATATTATTCCAAGTTTTGAGTTACTACGTACAGCACGAGACTGGCAGAAATGCGGTCGATCTGAATATATGGTGCCTAACCGTGAGTTATGGGGAAATTCCCTGTCGACTTTACGCGTTTTTAAATTGCTAATTGCGGCTAAAGTACTGACCGATTTTGAAGTCACTTCTGTGTATCGCGATTTACCGTTGAACCAATGTGCTGGTGGCGCAAGTTCATCTCGGCATTTATTTAATTCAGCCATCGACTTCCGTATTGGGCCTGAATATCCTCAGCCACAAGACTATGCATTTATTGAACAAACCAAATTTAAGCTGTGCCAATTCTGGGCTCAAAATGGTCAAAATCTCGATTTAGGAATTGGGTTATACAGTTCAGGTCAAATCCATATCGACACGCAAGGCTATCGCACATGGGGGCCAGACCTCACTCGCAATAGTTCAATGTGTCATTTCAATTAAAGTCTGACACCCTCTAAAGAAATCAAAATGATCTCTTTTTCACAATGAATGATCGCTGAATCAAATTGCACTCTGAGCAGAAAGGTTTAAAATGCTGCCAACAGCGCAATAGATGAACTTGATTATGCAACAGTTGTGGAACGAAGTTGATGACTATATCAATGCACATTTAATTCCCACAGATCACAGACTTCAACATGCATTAGACCATACCGACCAACAAGGTTTTTCTAATCATTTGGCTGTTGCACCGAATCAAGGCATGTTTCTACAAATGTTAATTCAAATGAATCAATGCAAGCGCGTGCTCGAACTCGGAACCTTCGCAGCCTATAGCACCATTTGGCTGGCAAAAGCATTACCTGAAGATGGCTATCTACTCACCGTAGAAGGGCGAGATACCCATGTAGTGATTGCTCAGCAAAATATTGATTATGCACAGTTACCTGTTCGAGTTGAGCTTAAACATGGTCGTGGTGCGGATGTCATGAATCAACTGATTGCAGAAGGCAGCGAAGCCTTTGATTTCATTTTTATTGATGCAGATAAGCAAAGTTATCCTGAATATTTAGAACTTAGCCTTAAACTCTCTCGTTCAGGGACGATTTTGCTACTCGATAATGTCATTCGTGCAGGTGACATTCTGGATGAAAATAATAAAAAACCAAGCATCGAAGGCATTCGAGAAACCTTTACTTCCTTGAAAAATCATCCTCAGCTTTTATCTTGTACAGCCTTACAAACGGTCGGTTCAAAGGGTCATGATGGTTTTGCAATTGCCATCGCAAAGTAGTGATTAAAAAACAATCTATTAAATTAATTTATTGAATATCAGATATTTATATTTATCCCCTATGCTTTTCCATATAGTTATCCACAATATTTGCGGATAACTATATGCAGTAAAATGAATCACTTAGCGACCAATAATGGAACATTAGCATTACGGAAAATCGTCGTGGTAATACTTCCCAAAAAGAATTGGTGAATTTTACTGTGACTAAATGCGCCTAACACGATTAATCCAATATCGTGCTCACGCTGATATTCCAAAATATTTTGAGCGACATCACCATAGCGATAGGCAGCAACAACATCTAGGCCTGCGGCTTGAAGAAATTTAGTCGGTTCAGCCAACATTTCAGGATGGTCGCCCACATACAACAAATGACATTGTAGCTTTTTCAATAAATCGCTTTGTGCAATGCGCTGCATCATTTTTTGGCAAGTCGGTGAATATTCATAGGCAAAAATAAACTGTTTAGGCACTTCAAAATGTTCGCTGACTGTAATGACGGTACAATTAACACCTCGAATAAAGTTTTCAACATTACTGCCAATTGGTTTATTTTTTTCAGCGGCTTGTTCACCCACTCGCCCAATGATCACCACATCATTTTCATTTAACAGATTAAAACTTTGTTCGAGAAAATCGCCTTTTTCTTGAATTTTAGTGCAGCTCAAACCGTAATTTCTCTCGATGAGTTCTGAAATATGTTTGAGTAGATTGTTACTATAATTCAGTGCTAATTCACTTTGCTTTTGTTCTAAATCGGCGAGTTCTTTCAGCAGCATGGCATTACTTTCAAAGCCAATCACGCCACTAATTTCACCTAAATGATAGCTTGCAGGATAATAGTCCAAGATTTGCAATAAAACTAATTCGCGTTGGGTTTGCTTGGCAACCCATGCCGCCGCTTCAGCCACAGCCTCAATGCAAGGTGAAGAATCAATACATGCAATGACACGGTTCATTTTCGCCCCTCTTTAGGTTTACACCTTAAAGTCTTCTACTTAATTTTAAATTAGCATAGATAAAATTTCGATGGGTTAAATTTATGTATAGAATCTCATACACTTTTTAGAACGTTTCTATTCATTTCGATAACGAATCAATTGCGCTGGATTTCCAGCCATCACAGCGTAATTTTCAACATTTTTGGTCACCATGCTATTCATTCCAATCACAGCATGATCACCAATTTTAATGCCATCTTTAATACCGACATGTGCCCCTAACCAGACATCTCGACCAATCTCGATACCTTTAGACGTGACAGCTTGTTGGTAAATTGGACGCTCAGCGTGCATCCCATGATCAAACGCATAAAGGTGACTATAAGCTGCAATTCGGACTTGATCGTGCAATTTAATCCCTGCTTTGCCCCCATCCAAAATACAATGATGATTAATCGCGACTTCGTTACCAATGTCTAATGGCCCATGCAAAGTACAATCTGCGGCAATAAAACTATTATCGCCGATACTGATTTTCCGACCAGGTTCTGCAAAAATATGTGCTAATGGTGAAATAAAACAGTTTTCACCAATTTCGACTGTTTCCATTGACATTAAATAAGCTTGATATTCACTTTGCCATGCCTCTGCCCATTCACGGTGTTTGGGTTTTAATGTCCAATACAGCCAAGGCATATAATTGAGTCGATGCTTATGTTGTTCTCGATATTGCAATAAAGGATCATCTAGCATGGTTTTAATCCTCAAGCACTTTAATGTTTTCACGCCCTCGCGTGAGGTCTTGTAATTTGTACTTCAACGCTTCTATTTGATGAATTTCTGCCCGAGCCTCAATCTCAACACCTGTTTCGCTAAAACATTGTTGATACTCTATCTTTTGCTGAATTAATTCATATTGCATAATTGGCCATTCATTAAATAAACATTGGAATTGCAGATGTTTTTTCTCAATCCATTCAATTTTTTCTGCCAAATCTAAACACTGTCCTGCACAGCCACCATAGGCTCGCATCAATCCGCCAGTTCCCAATTTAATGCCACCATACCAACGATTTACCAAGACAATAATATTATTTAGATCATGTCCTTCGATGGTCGCTAAAATGGGACGACCCGCTGTACCCGACGGCTCACCGTCGTCGTTGACTCGAATTTGATGACCAATTTTCCATGCCGAACATTGGTGCGTCGTCGAAATATCTTTATGTTGTTCTAAAAAACTTTTGATTTGCTGTTCATTTTCCACTGTCGCAGCAATTGCCTGAAAACGACTTTTTTTAATTTCTTCTTCAAAAGTAAAAGAATGGCGCAAAATGAACGGCATAAAGTCGCAATCAAAATTAAAAAATGATTATAACTTTTTCATCCTCAAATAAAAAATCCTCGCGATACACGAGGATTCAAAAATTTGAGGACTAAGATTCTGAACTAAATAGTCAAACCACAAAATCATCGCCTAAATAGACTTTACGGACTTTTTCATTATCCAAAATTTCTTGCGGTGTCCCTTCTGCAATCACCGAGCCTTCGCTGACAATATAGGCTTTTTCACAAATTGCTAATGTTTCTCGCACGTTGTGATCCGTGATCAATACGCCAATACCACGGTCTTTTAGGCTTTGGATAATGTCCTTAATGTCACCGACTGAAATTGGGTCAACCCCTGCAAAAGGCTCATCCAACAACATAAATTTAGGGTCGGCTGCTAAAGCACGCGCGATTTCTGCACGGCGGCGTTCCCCACCAGAAACGCTCATACCCAGTGAATCTTTAATATGACTAATTTTAAAGTCATTTAACAATTCTGTTAGACGTTGTTGGCGTTGTTGCTTATTCAAATCTTGACGCGTTTCTAAAATTGCCATGATGTTTTGGGCAATGGTCAACTTTCTAAAAATAGAAGCTTCTTGCGGTAAATAACCAATGCCTTTACGTGCGCGTTCATGCATGGCTAAATCAGACAAATCGAGTTTATCAAGATGAATTTCACCTTTATCCATCCGTACCAATCCAACAACCATATAGAAACTCGTGGTTTTACCTGCACCATTTGGGCCTAATAAACCGACAATTTGTCCACTTTGCATAGTAAAAGAAACATCTTTCACCACCCAACGTTTACTATAATTTTTCGCCACATGCTTAATGCATAAAGTTTGCGGCTGCTGCACAGACTGTTCCATTAATCACGCGCCCCTGAAGCATTGCTTGAACTTGATGGTGGAATAATAATTTGTACACGATTAGACGATGAACCGACTGCTTCAACATCACCTTTATTCATACTGTATTTCAGGCTGTTCCCACGAATACTCGAACCATCTTGGTAAAGATACGCCTTACCCGTCAAAGTAATAATGCCTGTATCTGCGTTATAAACAATCGTCTGAGCCTCGCCACGCGCTAAACCTTTGCTGGCATCCATTTGTTGCTGAAACTTGGCAAGTTGACCTTTAGCCGTAATGGTTTGAATTTCACGTTTACTGTTGAGCGTCGCAACAAGGGAATCGGCTTGTAACTTCATCGTGCCCTGTTCAATCTCAACATTGCCTGTATAGGTGGTAATTCCTGTTTTTTCATTATAGGTTGCACGGTCAGCGACCAATGACAATTGTTGACCACGGTCAGATGGCAAAGCAAAACTTGCAGCGGACACCAAAGCAAGTGCGGTTACACACGCCATCTGTTTTAGGAAAGTTGAACGATAATTAGAATTAAGAGCTTGGTGCATACTTTCCTCGAATTTTAAAAAACTCATATTGACCATTATTTAAATTTGCTTTGAGACCCTGACTGACAAATTGACCACTCGGCGATTGAACGGTGACTGGACGTTGAGTTTCTAGCTGTTTGGTTTTTGGATAACTGGTGAGTTCATCAGTGTGAAATTCCATTTGACCTTGCGTTAATAATTTTGTCGCAACAACATCGCCAATTAACACAATTTTTCGATGGTCATCATAACCTTTCGCTTGTTGTGCAGTGAATGTCGCATCAGCCTTGCCTTGCTTATAAGTCACTGCATGTAATTGATCTAGCTGAGAGGTCTTTTGTTGCATATTTTGTTGTAACTGTTTGACCTCTGCGCGGATGTACAAGTTGCCCTGTTCATCGGTTTGTGTCACATGCACGCCTTGTGCCGAATAAGTCATATTTTGGGCAGAATCTACGTCCAATTTTTTGGCTTTACCACTGTAATAGTAGTAGCCGCCGCTAATAGCAGCGACAGATACAGCAATGATATTTAAAACCTTGGTATCCATAAAAGGTTTACCCAATCTTTGCGTCAGTCAACGCTTTATTAATGTGGTACAGCAAGATATTTTTCAAGCAGCTCTTGGTAAACACCTTTAGCCGTTAATAACATATCACAGACTTCACGCACTGCTCCACGACCACCCATTGCTTGAGTCACAAGCTTGGCACGGCAGCGAACAGCTTCATGACCATTTGGCACGGTAATACTCATACCCGCAATCGAAAATGCAGATAAATCAGGCCAATCATCGCCCATATACAAACAGTCTGAAGGTAGGATATTCAATTGTGCACAGGCTTCTCGAAGCGCAACACCTTTATCTTCACGGCCTTGGAAAACTAAATCTACGCCTAAGTCTGACATACGCTTATCGACAATTTGACTTTTCCGACCTGTAATGATGATCACTTTCATACCAGCCTGCTGCACCAATTTCATGCCTAAACCATCTCGAATATCAAATGATTTAATTTCATCGCCAGAATTGGTTAAGGTGACAAAGCCATCGCTTAGAATACCATCTACATCGAGCACTAAAGCTTTTAGATGACGAGCTTGCTCTAATATTGGATACGATGCCATGACTTAATTTACTCCTGCCTGAATCAGATCATGCATGCTGATGACCCCAATGACTTTGTTGGCGTTATCGACCACGACAAATTGATTAATTTTCTTCTCTTGCATTTTTTCCAATGCTTCAACTGCACGCGCTTCTTGAGAAATCGTGATTGGGTTTTTAGTCATGACTTCAGAAACTGCTAAATTCACATCAAAACCTTGCTGACGGTCGATCATACGTCGTAAATCACCATCAGTAAAAATACCCAATAGCGTGTCATTTTCATCCACAACGGTGGTTAAACCTAAACGTTTGGCTGAAATTTCGTAGAGCACTTTATTCATTGGCGTATTCGGTTGAACTTTCGGTAATTTAACACTGGTATGCATGAGGTGTTTAACATGCAAAAGTAAACGCTTTCCTAATGCCCCCGCTGGATGCGAACGGGCAAAATCATCGGCGGTGAAACCACGTGCTTCTAATAACGCTACTGCTAAAGCATCGCCTAAGACCAAGGTTGCCGTCGTACTGGATGTCGGTGCTAAACCGAGTGGACAGGCTTCATCGGCTTTACCCAGTGTAAGTGCGACATCGGCATTTTGTGGCATTGGGCCATTTTCATCACGGCTAATGGTGATAAGTGGCACTTGTAAATGTTTAATCAAAGGCATCAACATCATAATTTCATCACTCTTGCCAGAGTTCGAAATTGCAATCAGGATATCGCCACGGACTAACATGCCCAAGTCACCATGCCCTGCTTCACCGGGATGCATAAAGAATGAAGGTGTGCCCGTTGAGGCAAAAGTCGCTGCCATTTTACGACCGATATGGCCCGATTTCCCCATGCCAGTCACAACGACACGCCCTTGGCATTGCAATAATATTTCGCAAGCACGGTCAAAGCGTCCATCAATTTGCGTGGAAAGGACTTCAATGGCTTGTTGTTCAACGCGCAAGGTTTCGAGTGCGCTTTTTTTAAAATTTATGCTTTGTGACATGTTGGTCTGACTCAAAATAATACATTCCTCTGAAAAAATAGAGGAATCTAATCAAGATATTGCTAAGGATTCTAACATAACTGCAAATTATACAGGTTTCTAAATGTATAAGTTTGCATAGAAAATGGAGAGAAATTCTATCTTGATGGAGAAATCACAAGTTACATCAGCTTCTAATATTTAAAAGATTAAAAATGTTTGAACTTTGCTGTTAATATTACAACCAAAGAAAATGAACAAAAATCTGCCTCATTTCATTAAACTAGACAAAATAAATGACAAAAATCGTCCAACCTTAATTAAGTGTTATAACCTCTAAATTGATATGGCTGATCAAAAATTACTTTGGGCTCACGTTTTGTGAATTTAGGTAATGTTCCTCCATTATGATCACTTTCAGAATAGGCTGTTAAAGCTTCCAAAAGATTTTGCTTGATTTCTTCTTCACGATTTTGTATTGAATCAGGCAATACTAATGGTTCTACTAAGAAACTATGCTTATACCATTTATTACCATTCTCTAATGCTCCTTCATCATAATCATGATAAAAATTTATCAAAATCATATAATGCTCAAAAAACAAAACCCATGCATCAGGCGTTGAACAGTAATTATAATCAGCATCCCATTCATGTATGAATAAGAAATCAATTTTTCTTTCATCATCACTGATTATATATGCACCACGAGAAGCAATAGAACAAATCTCTCTATAACGCTTATCTCCTAAAAAAGCATATGCGTAATTATGCTTCTCTAAGATTTCTTTAGGTGTTTTCCCTATATATCGCTGATCTAAATCAATAATTTTTTGATAGTCAGCATCACCTTTTTTTACCTTTTTATATACGAACGTCATTCTATTTTCTCAATTTTATTGATCACTTCATTATTGTTTAACTGATTGCTAGACTATGTAAGAACCTTAACTGTCACAGCAAGACTATTACTTTTTTGTTCATTTTCCTCCTAAGTATAAAAATTATATTTCTAATTCGTCAAACAATTTTAATAAGTAAAACATTGAAAAATGAACTAGGAAATCTATAAGCACCACTAAAAACCCATCTTTATTTTGATTTTAACTTTATGAAAAAAAATGCTTAGGTTAAGATAAACCACCCTTATATAGAAGCACTTAGAAGACCTATGCAACCATTCGTTCTTTATAATTCAGAGCAACGTAAAAAAGTTGAATTTGTGCCACGTAATGAGGGTCAAATCGACATCTATGTCTGTGGTATGACCGTTTACGATTATTGTCATATTGGGCACGCTCGAGTTATGGTTGCATTTGACTACATCATTCGCTTTTTGCGTAGCCAAGGTTGGCAGGTTCGCTACATCCGTAACATTACTGATATTGATGACAAAATTATCGCCCGTGCCAACGAAAATGGTGAAAGCATACAACAGCTCACGGCACGTTTTATTGATGCCATGAACGAAGATGCAGCAAACTTAGGATGTGTTGCGCCTGATGAAGCGCCTAAAGCGACTGAATATATTGATCAAATGCAAAGCATGATCAATACGTTGGTAAATAAAGGTTCAGCATACCCTTCGACCAATGGCGATGTGTATTTTGAAGTCAGTAAATTCGATAAATATGGTCGTCTTTCAGGTCGTAAACTGGATGACATGCAAGCAGGTGCTTCTGAACGCGTCGACGTAGAAGTTGAGAAGAAACATCCATTCGACTTTGTACTTTGGAAACATGCCAAAGAAAATGAACCTGCGTGGGCTTCGCCTTGGGGCAATGGTCGTCCAGGTTGGCACATTGAATGTTCAGCCATGTCTACCTGCTGCTTAGGTAATCATTTTGATATTCACGGTGGCGGTTCAGACTTAATGTTCCCCCACCATGAAAATGAAATTGCTCAAAGTGAAGCAGCGACTGACGAACAATATGTGAATTATTGGATGCATGTCGGTTTCATCAATGTCGATGGTGAGAAAATGTCTAAATCTTTAGGCAACTTCTTTACCATTCGCGATGTGATGCAAAAATTCCATCCTGAAGTGATTCGTTATTTCATTGTGTCATCGCACTATCGTAGTCCAGTCAATTTTTCAGATATCGCACTCAAAGAAGCTAAATCCTCGCTGAGCCGTTTCTATCATTCATTTAAAGCCTATCAACAAGTCTATGGTCAAAAAACCGTTGAAACCTTAGAACAAAGTTTTGTTGAACGTTTTAATGCCGCCATGCGTGATGACTTTAATACCGCAGAAGCAATGGCTGTACTATTTGAAATCAACAAAGAACTCAACCGTGCGGTGAAAGAAGAGCAATCTGAATTAGCTACAGTACTTTATTCGACTTTACGTCATCTAACCGATATCTTGGCTTTAGTTCAACATGATGTCGATGAGTTTTTAAAGTCGGATATTGGACAAGAAGCCTTAACACTTTCTGATACAGATATTGAAGATTTGATTCAACAACGTGTCGATGCAAAAAAAGCCAAGGATTTTTCTCAAGCAGATAATATCCGTCAGTCTTTACTCGACCAAGGTGTAGTGTTGGAAGACACACGTCAAGGGACAATTTGGCGTCGTGCTGATTAAATAATCAAACATGAACATAGGGTGTTGACAGCAATATAAAATTCTCTATAATTCACCTCATTGCGGGAATAGCTCAGTTGGTAGAGCATAACCTTGCCAAGGTTGGGGTCGGGAG
>JAVXBC010000096.1:0-10625 GCA_036660195.1 Acinetobacter sp. | reverse complement strand
ACACCGCCCGCTTCTCTCACAATCAGTTCACCCGCAGCGATATCCCACGGTTTTAAACCCAGTTCAAAGAAACCATCAAAACGACCCGCCGCTACATAAGCTAAATCTAAAGCAGCAGAACCATCACGGCGAATTTGTGCACCTGCTTTGGTCACAGCCAATAATGAAGCGAAATGTTGTTCTGCATAAGACACGATTTCATCATCACGCATCGCACGGTATGGATGACCAACAGCAAGGAAGGTATTTTCTAGGCTTTCTTTTACATTTACACGGATACGACGTTGGTTTAAAACTGCGCCACGACCGCGGCTTGCAGAAAACAATTCATCACGGACTGGATCATAAATCACACCGTGTTGCGTTACGCCTTTGTGTTGTACTGCAATTGAAATACAGAAATGCGGAAAACCATTAATAAAATTTTGTGTGCCATCTAAAGGATCGATCACCCAACACCAATCGGCATCGTGACCACGACCTTCTTGAAAACCAAATTCTTCGCCTAAAAAGCTGTGATTTTTATAACTTTTACGAAGTGTATCAATTGTGAGTTGTTCTAAATAGCGGTCAACACGTGTGACTGGGCCATCAATGCCTTTATCTTCAACTTGTAAATCGAGTTTATGACGATTTTGATGTGCCTTTAAAAGCTCTTGACCAACTGTTTGAGCCGCGCGCGCAGCCATAACCACCATAGGTTCCATTGAACACCCACTACAAGTTTTGAGAAGATTTTGACAAAGAATAATGCATAAAAGCCCGCATATTCTATCAAATATACGAGCTTTTAGGGGAAAAATGTTACTTTTTAAAAATTGAGGAAATTTAGAGCGATAAATAGAACGTTGTATCAACCCAACCAAAATTTTTCGATTGATGTAAATATTCCTTGCGCGTCCAAACCACAATCTTGCAGCATTTGTTGATGCGTCGCTTGGTGAAGGAAAAGATCAGGCAATCCTAAGTTTAAGATTGGTTTGGTAATTTTCGCTTGCGCCATAAATTCATTGACTGCGCTGCCTGCACCCGCCATCACAGCATGTTCTTCAACAGTGACAAAAAGCTGTGTCGTGCCAGCTAAATTTTGAATCATGCTTTCATCAAGTGGTTTTACGAAACGCATATTTACCACACGTACGCCCACTTCATGTTGCTTGGCAAACAGCTCTGCCGCTTCAATTGAAGCAGTCACGCGGCTACCAAAAGCCAAAATACTAATTTGCTGATCGGCATCTTGATTAAATTCCACCACGATTTCAGCTTTACCCAATTCCAAAACAGTCATCTGTTGTTGAATTTCAACACCTGTGCCTACACCACGTGGGTAACGTACTGCCGCGGGGCCTTTATACAGATAAGCCGTATGCAGCATTTGGCGGCATTCATTTTCGTCTTTTGGTGCCATGACCACCATATTTGGAACAGTTCGCATAAATGCATAATCGTATGCGCCTGCATGGGTTGGGCCATCTTCACCGACCAAACCTGCACGATCTATTCCGAAAGTCACATCTAAGTTTTGTAAGGCAACATCATGAATAAGTTGATCATAGCCACGTTGTAAAAAGGTGGAATAAATTGCAACGACTGGTTTTAAGCCTTCACATGCCATACCTGCCGCTAAAGTGACCGCATGTTGCTCTGCGATTGCCACATCGAAAAAACGTTCTGGATATTGTTGTGCAAATTTCACCATACCAGAACCTTCACACATCGCTGGGGTAATGGCGAGTAACCGATCATCTTGTGCCGCTTCATCACACAACCATTGCCCAAATACATCTGAATATTTAGGGGCTGCTTTGGTAGAAGATGCTTTGGTAGGCGTACATGTCGTCGCTGTAATTTTAGTGATTGCGTGATAGGTAATCGGGTCGGCTTCGGCAGGCGCAAAACCTTTGCCTTTTTTAGTATAAATATGAACTAAGCGCGGACCTTTACGCTTTTTCAGTGCTTGAAAAACTTGTACCAGCTGTTCAACATCGTGACCATCAAAAGGCCCAAAATAGTCAAAACCAATCGCTTTAAATACGTTATCTGCTGCTTCGGTGGCAGATTGATGTAAACGTGAATTATACGTCCACTTTGGATGCGGCTGAACATAAGCTTCGCCTTGTTCATTCAGATTGATCAGCTGACCCGTTTCCCAAATTGCTGCCAAGTGTTTGGCAAAACCGCCCGTACTGCATGAAATCGACATATCATTGTCATTCAGCACGACGATTAAATCGGCATTGTGAGCGACGGCATCATTCATGGCTTCAAACGCCATGCCTGCCGTCATTGCGCCATCACCAACGATCGCAACGACATCACAAGGAACTTTTTGGTAGCGACGCGCTAACGCCATCCCTAAACCTGCTGAAATTGCGGTAGAGGAATGTCCTACGCCAAAAGTATCAAACTCAGATTCATCCCGTGCAGGAAATGCAGCCAAACCATCTTTACTACGAATAGAGCTTAAACGTTCGCGACGACCTGTCAGCACTTTGTGCGGATAAGCCTGATGACCCACATCCCACACCAAACGGTCTTGCGGGGTATTGAAGCAATAATGCAATGCAACGGTCAGTTCGATCACACCCAAATTTGCGCCAAAGTGACCACCACTTTGCCCTGCTGCATACAAAATATATTGACGCAACTCATCCGCCACTTGTGTGAGTTGGCTTTGCGCCAATTGGCGTAATTGTTGCGGATGATCAATTTCATCTAACAATAACGTCACTGGGCGTTGAGCTGGAATTTCGGTATACAACATAATGTGGCAAAGCCTTTTTAAGCCTGGCAAATCCGAAGCTGGGTTAAATGGGGGCAATCATACAATTAAACACGATCTGCCTACAATCAGCTTCAAGGGTGAATGATGCCCCGCTGAACATTCTTAAACCAATCCAACTGATCGGTTCGCAGATTATCCTGAATTATGTCACTGTTTATCAACCATTATTGTGTGCTTTGTATGAAAAAGAAAAAGTTATGTGGAAAATCAGAAATTCCAATTCACTCAATCTTCACACATTCGAGTTGGAAGGAGTTGCTATAAAACAAAATCTACAGACACTATCTCCTTTTTGAATGCATTTTTTATGTATTACTTTACTGTCAGTTAAATTCGCCAGCAAAGCCAAATCAAATTGGCAGACTTGAGGATGCCGAGCTGCTAAGTCATGATAAATACAATTCACAGCTTCAATCGCTCCTTCATCCTGTTTAGACTGATTTTCATCAACATACGCATCATAAGCCAATGTATTCATCACATTTACAGTTTTAATTAAGCGCCCCTGTAAAGTGTCATCTATGGTTTTATGTTTAAAGTTTTGTGCAACCTGATTTCCCAACTGGTGTAACCAATCTGATAAACCATCATTCCCCTTCTCAGAGTTGATCGCATCTAATAAAAATGTTGAAAACAACGCATATTGCTTCGGAAATAAATCAAAGCCCTTATGGGTCAATTGGTAAAACTGACTTGGTCGCCCACCTGAAGAATATGTCTGCCCCTTTTCAACAAAACCCTGTATTTCTAAAGCGGCGATGTGTTGGCGGACAGCAGTTCTCGTAATATGTAAAACATCCGCAAGCGTATCCATAGTTAAACCAGACTTGTGTGCTTGCAAAGCATGTAAAAGATTTTGTTGTGTTTTACCCAGTGTTTCGATCATAAAACACACCTCCTAATATTTTCCACATATATAAATAAATGAGCCTTGCCATGCTCTAAGCCTTCGTACACTTTAACTGATTTTAACATAAAATTCATTTAAATAACTTTTGACATATATATATAACTAAACTAACATTGTATTCATAATATCAACTGAAATATTGGAGTACAACCATGCCTTTAACTCACACACTCTCTTGGGAACAAAATTCTAAAAAGAATTTTCTGGCAGCACTTCTTACGAGCCAAATTGCTGGTTTAATCATGGCTGTCGTGGTCATGTTGGTATTTACATTATTTTTAGGTAAAGGTCCTCTTTACCCAGTACAAGTAATCGGATCAACGATTTTTGGTGAACCTGCCTTAGCTGGATTTCACCTAGCAGCATTTATAGCAGGCTTGATATTGCATCAATCTGTTGCACTCATTTGGGGTTTTGTCTTTGCAATATGCGCTAAGACTCTAAAGTTAGATAAAGTCAACTCCTCGATTGCACTTGGGCTGATCGTTGGGCTCTTCAGTATGCTAGACACCTATTTATTTGTACCAATTGTTATGAATGCCTTACATGGGGTAGATATTTGGAATAGGGAAGTTCCTATTTTTTGGAATTGGGCGGCACACTTAGTTTTTGGAATATCTTATGGTTTATTTCCTAAAATTAGTGCTTTGCTAAGCTCAAAATAAATATTGCAATATTAATTTATTCAGATTTGAGTCAATATGTGTAAAATTCCTGTTGGCTCGTCTGAATAAATTTGAAATGTTAGGTTCTGTTTCAAACAAATCATCATGCAAATACCATTCGCTCATTTTCCTGGAGTAAACCATAGTGCCGATTGAATTTATTGCAACATCAAAGCTACCAACTGCTTTTGGTGACTTCAATATTTCCGTGTTTCAAGACCCAACAACAGGTGAAGAACATGTGGCATTATCAAAAGGATTAGAATCACCACCGACTGAACCTGTTTTGGTACGCATTCACTCGGAATGTTTAACTGGTGATGCTTTTGCGTCGCTCAAATGCGACTGCGGCCCTCAATTACAAGCCGCTCAAAAAATGATTCAAGAAGCAGGTCAAGGTGTCATTTTATATTTACGCCAAGAAGGTCGTGGTATTGGTTTGACCAATAAAATTCGTGCTTACGCCTTGCAAGATCAAGGACATGACACTGTCGATGCAAATTTATTATTAAATTTACCAGCCGATGCACGTCGTTATGATATGTGCAGCATTATTCTTGATTATTTACACGTTTCCGAAGTAAAACTAATTACCAATAATCCTTTAAAAATAAAAGCGTTGACTGATTTAGGGATTAGTGTGATTGCGCGAGTACCACTCACCGTTGGTCGCAATCCATTAAATGAACAATATTTAAAGACCAAACGTGAACGCATGGATCATCTGTATCAAAAAGATGATTTCTAATATTTGAAAGCCATTTTGAATCGCGACGCTTAAATTTGCTTAAATTAAGCATCATTAAAGATTGAATATTTGATTCGTATTTCACGCATTCCTAAATCATCACTCGAGGATCATCATGTCGCACCCCACTTCAGCTGATATTCAACGTGTTCGTGAATTTTTGCTCGACTTACAAGCACGTATTTGTGCGGTATTCGAACAACAAGAACGTTTAGGCGGTGGGACGGCTGAATTTATCATTGATGATTGGCAACGACCTGAAGGTGGTGGTGGTCGCTCGCGTGTACTGCAAAATGGCGAAGTGATTGAAAAAGGCGGAGTGATGTTTTCACACATCAATATTCGCAAACTCCCCGCTTCTGCAACTGAACGACATCCGCAAATTGCTGGGACAACCGCCCAAGCCTTAGGCATGTCGTTAGTGATTCATCCAAAAAACCCCAATATTCCAACTTCTCATGCCAACGTGCGTTTATTTATCGCTGAACCTGAGGGACAAGAACCTGTGTGGTGGTTTGGTGGTGGTTTTGATCTCACGCCTTTTTATCCTGAAGAACAAGACGTGATTCATTGGCATCAAACGGCATACGATCTTTGCAAACCATTTGGCGAAAATGTCTATGCTGAACATAAACAATGGTGTGATGACTATTTCTACTTAAAACATCGTGATGAACAACGTGGCGTGGGCGGTTTATTTTTTGATGATTTAAATCAGTGGGATTTCGAAACTTGTTTTCAATATATGCAAGCGGTGGGCAATGGCTATTTAAATGCGATCTTACCGATCTTTGAAAAGCATCGCGAACAACCCTATACCGAAGCGCAACGTGAGTTTCAAATCTACCGTCGCGGTCGCTATGTGGAATACAATTTAGTCTATGACCGTGGCACTTTATTTGGTTTACAAACAGGCGGACGAATTGAGTCGATTCTCGTGAGTTTGCCAAATTTAGCTGGCTGGACGTATCGTCCTGAATGGGATGACGATTCACCTGAGAAACGCTTAACTGATTATTATTTAAAACCAAGAGATTGGTTAGGTTTAAAATCTGAATAAACCGTCCTACTAACACGTAAAACATTTCGATGTTTTCGATAAAAAACACACCATTTAATACTTTGGATATTGGCATGACCAAACAATTTGCTGTTATTGGAAACCCGATTGAACAATCACGCTCGCCAGAGTTGCACCATGCTTTTGCTGCAAAAACTGGAGTCGATTTAAACTATCAAAAAATTCTTGCTCCTTTAGATGCATTTGAAACGACCGTACAAGATTTTTTTGCACATAACGGTGCAGGAATGAATGTGACCGTGCCCTTTAAAGAGCAAGCCTTTGCATTGTGTGATCAATTGACCGAACGTGCAAAAATTGCCAAAGCCGTGAATACGCTTTGGATGCAAGATGGCAAACTCTTTGGTGACAATACCGATGGTCAGGGCTTAGTTGCAGCCATTCAAGCTTTAGGCTGGACGCTTGAACAGAGTCGTATTTTGATTTTAGGTGCAGGTGGTGCAACGCGTGGTGTAATTTATCCATTGGCGCAGGCAGGCGCAAAACAAATTGTAATCGCCAATCGAACCGTGGCACGTGCTGAACAATTGGTGGAAGATTTAAAAAATAGCGTGCCTCAAACTGCGCTATCAGCAATTGCTTTAGAACAACTAACAGGTGAATTTGATCTCATCATTAATGCAACGTCAGTAAGTTTAACTGGCGATGCCTTGCAACTTCCTGAAAGCTTAGTTTTCCACCATGCCTATGAAATGGCGTATGGCAAAAAATCTAGCTTTCTCGATCAAGCACATGCACGCGGCGTACCGACCAGCGATGGTTTTGGCATGTTGGTCGGTCAAGCCATTGAAGCCTTTTCTATTTGGAATGGTGTTAAACCTGAATTAAAAGACTTTCTATAAAAACTATATTTGCATACAAAAATGCCCTGCTTTTTAAAGTAGGGCATTTTTTATTGATCACGATTCGATAAGGTTTAAGTTATTTCACACTCAGCATTTTATGATAAACATCTTTGAAGATTTCATAATCAATAAATTCATTATGTTCAATCTTTAAAGACTTAATGGTTTTTTCAGATAGTTTATTCTTTCGCGCATCGACATACACTTGACCTAAAATTTTAGCTGTTTGCTCAAGCAACACTTTTTCTTCAGTTGATGTTTCATTTTTACGTTCAAATTGCGTTTGATATTGCTGAGCAAATAGCTGTTGCGGCTGTGAATACTGCGATTGCAATTTCTTCCAAGCCAGTCGATCTTTGTCACTGTGCATCGCATCATTCACTAAGCGATTTACAGCTTGACCCAAATCATTATCAAACTGAGTTTGATCGACCAAATGATGCTTTAGCTGTAAAGCCTGTAAGGTTTTCAGCTCCTTAGCTTTAGGGTTATACACCTCTTCTTCTGAATACCAATACGCATATACACTGGCAATTTCTTGCAACTCTTGAGTCGAATAACGCGCAACAATTTGCGGTGAGGTTTCTGTCAATTTCGCAATAAAAACTGCTTTATACGTCAGTGGATAAGATTGCGTTGCATCATAACGTTGTTCAGCGATGGTTTTGAGCTGGTCATCCAACGACAAGGTATATGGTTGCGCAGAACGCTCTTCAATATCCGTACCGAGCTTTTTAGAGAACCCACCAATAATGCTTTCTAACATAGAACCTTTACTGGCTTCTGCCCATGTTTTGGCACGTTTCAATTGATCTTGATCAATCGGAGTTGCTTGACCGTAATTCAAAATGTGCATGTCTGCTTTTACGTTAAAGCGAGATTTAAACTGCGGCAAAGCATAATTTAAATCATAATCCACTTTCACTGCACGACCTTTTGCATCTAAGCCGACATCAATCACCACTGGATTACGCTGATTAACTGGGGGCAAGGCTTTTTCGATTTCAGCCTGATGTTTTAACCACAAAGCTTTAAAGGCTTGATCATCAATAAATTGATTTTGGTTATATGCCGCGAAGATTTTTTCTAACGCTGCTGTTTGTTCCGTGAGCGCCGCCGGACTGACTGTCGCAGTTGGATTCAATACATCGACTTCGTAAGTTGATAGGCAGTACTGCACATCGCCGTAGTTAATTTTTGGGCTATTCGACAACGCTGAACATTGCTCTACAGTGAGACCCTCAGTTGCTTTATCAGCAGATTCTTCTGCGCTCGCAGTAGTATCTTCAGCATCGTCTACTGTTGCTTCGGCTGCTTGCACTACATCCTCATCCGCGGCATCGGACGTAGGTTCATCTTCAACACCAAAATGCTGATTCACCAACTTATACAGTTGCTGGCTGACCACACTCGCATCATCAGCTTCATTTTCAGCAGCTTTTGTAGAAGCAGTTTTGTTTTTACCGACCGCTTCGACTTCATTCGTAATGAGTTGCTCAATATTTTTATCTTTCAAATTTAAAACACTTTGCATCAAGTATTTTTCATTTACTTTGCCATATAAGTTCGCTTCTAACAGCAATTCCTCAATTGAGGTTTTCAAGCGGATTTTTTCCACAACCCCACTGTTTTTTTCAGCAGAAGAAACCGAAAGTGATTCTAATTCACGTGGTTCTGCCAAACGATAATAGATCGCACCAGAGGCTTTCACATATTCCACAAATTTCTTGTAATCGACTTGCTTGAACAGGTTTTGATATTTAGAAAAATCCAAATACGCCAAGTTATTTTGATTTTCTTTATTCACCAAATAAGGCATTAACGCGAAATAATTGACGTAAAATTTATAATCTTTCAGGTCGATGACCATCGGTACTTTGGCTTGAACCAACAAAGTCGGTTTTTCATAGCGTGCGGTCAGATTTAATGAACCCATTTTTTGACGATAATGCACCGAACCATCGTATTCAAACTGCAAATCATTCAAAACATTGGTCATAATGCGGGTAAATTGATCTGCCTTGTTTCCCTTAGCTGTCATTGGCTGTTGCGTTGACAGCGCAGCATATAAAGCCTGTTTTTGCTTTACGTCTAAACTAACTTTCTGATCACGCAGGTATTGATCTATTTTCTGTTTAATTGTGCTGTCTAATTCTTGCTTGCCAGTGGAGTTGGTCGCCGTTTTCTGGTCTACATCGACATGAACATTAAATTTCCCACGATAATCATAGCTCGGATACTCATACATGGCGTTTAGGCTATTGATCGCCTTCTGTTCCAAATGTATCGCCCCTGCATTGGTTTTTATGACATGCTGTGAACAAGCAGACAGACTGAAGCCTAGTACACATAAAGTTAGATATTTTAATCGCATAGCTTTTTCGAACACCTTTATATCGTTATATTTACAACTTTTGAATTGATCATTTTCAGTTTTTATATCAGACTAAATTTTAACAGAAAAACGATTTTCATGGATATTCCTTTATCCAAAAATTCGCTTTTCTGACATTTTTTTCCTCATGAATTATCAATGTATTTTTATATATACTGTGAATAATCAAATCATCTAAACAGATAATCCAAAATGATTCAATTACAGGATTAAGATTATGCCAGCTTATAAAGCCCCGCTCCGTGATATTCGTTTCTTAATGAACGAAATGTTAGACTTCCCAGCTCACTACCAAACTTTGGCTAGTGGTCAAAATGCCGATGCTGAAACAGTCGACATGATTCTTGAAGGTGCGGCAGATTACTGCGAAAACGTACTTTCGCCGTTGAACCAATCAGGTGATGAAGAAGGTTGTACTTTCAACAATACTGAAGTGACAACTCCTAAAGGCTTTAAAGATGCTTATGACCAGTTCGTCATGGGCGGTTGGCAAGGTCTTTCTTATCCTGAAGAATTTGGTGGTCAAGGCTTACCAATGTCTTTAAACCTCGTTAAATCTGAAATGATGGGTACGGCTAACTGGTCGTTCACCATGTACCCAGGTTTAAGTACAGGTTGTATGAACACCATCATGCAGTTTGGTACTGACGAGCAAAAAAACACCTATATGCCTAAATTGGTTGAAGGTACTTGGTCAGGTACAATGTGCTTAACTGAACCTCAGTGTGGTACAGACTTAGGTCAAGTAAAAACTAAAGCTGAACCTCAAGCTGATGGTACATACAAAATCTCGGGTACTAAAATCTTCATCTCTGCAGGTGAGCACGATTTAACTGACAATATTATTCACATCGTTCTTGCACGTCTTCCAGACGCACCTGCAGGCACGCGTGGTATTTCATTGTTCATCGTACCTAAATTTATGCCAACTGAAAATGGCGGCATAGGCGAGCGCAATACGGTTTCTTGTGGTTCAATCGAACACAAAATGGGTATCCGTGCTTCTGCAACTGCGGTGTTGAACTTTGATAACGCGACAGGTTTCCTGATCGGTGAAATCAACAAAGGTTTACACGCAATGTTTACCTTCATGAACACTGCTCGTATTGGTACAGCGGTTCAAGGTATTGCACATGCTGAACTTTCTTTCCAAGGTGCTTTACCTTATGCGAAAGATCGTATGTCTATGCGTGCAC
>JAVXBC010000095.1:0-10727 GCA_036660195.1 Acinetobacter sp. | reverse complement strand
ACTCGTGATGATTCTGGACGCTATCACGTGCGCTTAGGGCCACAAACGTTTTCAACAAATTACAAGTTTACTGACATTCGTCTTGAAACTGAGAACGGCGGTACGCCAGTAGATCCTGAATATTTAAATGGCAAGCCTTGGATTCTTCGCAATTTGCAGCAAGAAGTTGCTAAGCAACGTAAAAAAGAACGTGAAGCAATGTATGCGAAAGACTGCTTTCAACGCACGCCATATAGCGCAAATCAACGTATTGCTTACCACAATTCAAACTCAAATAAGGGGTTGTAATCATGGCTCTTAATATCATTACTGCTGATCAACCATTGAATGTTAGCGCAATCATTACTTATATCTACGCTGATCCTGGTTTAGGCAAAACATCTCTTGGCTTTACTGCTGACAAAGCAGTCTTGTTTGATTTTGACAAAGGTTCACATCGTACTGGTGAACTACGTCGTGGTGCTGTAATTCAGGTTCAGCAATGGAAAGACGTTGCTGACCTGACTCCACAGGATTTAGCATCGTTTAATACGGTTGTGATCGATACAGTTGGTGCAATGCTTGAAAGTATCAAAACCCATTTATTGCTAACAAAAAACAATAAGCAACAAGATGGTTCGCTAAAACTTAAAGCTCAAGGCTTGGCAAACCAAACCTTTAAGCAGTATGTGAATACTTTGATTAGCTTAGGCAAAGATGTTGTATTTATTGCTCACGCAAGTGAAGACCATAATAACGACCAGATTATTTATCGCCCTGAATTGGGTGGTAAAAACCGCAATGAGCTATACCGCATTGCTGACATCATGGGTTATTTGACCACGGTCACCACTGGTGAAGGTAAAAACGCTCGCGTCATTAACTTTAAGCCAAGCCCTACCCATCATGCAAAAAACTCAGGCGCACTGGGCGGTGACACTGGCGAAATTTGGATTCCTGATTTAAAGGTCAACCCAACGTTTTTGGCTGATTTAATTACCCAAGCAAAAACACATATCAATACGCTTACACCTGAGCAGCTTGCTCATAACAAAGCTTTGGAGGATTTTGAAAACTTCAAGCAAAGCTGTGGTGAAGCTATGTATGCAAGCGACTTTAATCAACTAACTGAATCACTGGATAAAGAGCATACATATTATCAAAACATGCGCCAAGTCATGGTTTTGCGCACAAAAGAGCTTAAATGTAGCTTTGATAAAGTGAGAGGCGTTTGGATTGATCCGCCTGAATTCAATGGTGTCTCAGATGCTCAGCGTGACTCATTACAAGTATTCATTGATGAGCGTGGCTTGGATGTAAAAACCGTATGTGAACATTTAGGCATTGATGCTTTAACTCAAATTGAAGCATCAAAATTTGAAGCAGTAAAACAAGAAATCGACAACTTGGCAAAACAGGAAATGCATGCATGAGCGCAATAATTTTAGACACTGAAACTCATGACATGAACGGCTATCCAATCGAGATAGCTCATGTTCCTGTCAATTTTAAAAACGGTGAATTGGCTGTTGATAAAGATGCTTGTTTTGATGAGTACTTTTCTTGTCCTCAGCCTATCAGCTACGGCGCTATGGCTGTGCATCACATTCTTGAGTCTGATATCGCAGGCAAACCAAGTTATGAAACTTTTCGCTTGCCTGAGGGCATCCAATACATCATTGGCCACAATGTTGATTATGACATCCAAGCTATAAAGCTGGCTGATAAATCAGTAAATGTAAAAGCGATTTGCACCTTGGCTCTATCTCGCATGGTTTGGCCAGATGATGCACACAACTTATCAGCATTGATCTACAAACTCGCTAACGGATCTCTAAAGGCGAGAGAGTCTATACGAAATGCCCATAACGCCAAACAAGATGTATTACTTACAGCAGTTCTTTTAAAACAGATTTGCCAAGTACTGGGTATTAAAGATCTGAAATCACTTTTCTTGTTTTCAGAACAAGCTCGCATCCCGACCCATATGACCTTTGGCAAGCATAAAGGCACATTAATTAAAGATATCCCTGCTGATTATATGGATTGGTTACTCAAACAATCAGATCTTGACCCATATCTCAAAAAAGCTCTATTAAAAGGATAAGAACATGAACAATATTTTAAATGCTCAAGAAGCTTTCGTCGCTCTTCAAAAAGGTAAAACAGTTCTTTGTCGATATGCTGGTAATGGCAATCTTCACGCTGATAAAAATTTCAGTACATTGGATCAAATGCCTGCGACGGTTTTTGTTTTACCGAATTATGAATTTTGTGTTCAAGTCGAAATGTTGGAATTGGCTGGTATTAAGTTTACCAAACCACTTGCGTTTGATGAATATCAAGAAGGGCAAGATGTTTTTGTTATCTGTACATATGCTCCTTCAATCTATGTCATGAACTTCAAAACCAATGCGCTTGTTGAATCTATTAACAGTGGTTTTGTTCAACAAGATGCTGAAAATGCCAAGCTTCAATTAAAGGCAATTTCTAAAGCGCTTGGTCGTGAGCTTAATGGCGATGTAAACATTACTCGCCTTGGCAAAGAACCAACTAAACCAAAACGTAAAAAAGAGCCAGAAGCCAAGATCAGAACTGTTGATGATGATACTTCTTTGGATGACATTATTGGCCCTATTTCTGCTCAAAGCCCTAGTCCAAATACAGCTGATCCTGAACTATCAGTTTTGTGTGATGCATTCATTGCTGAAATTGATGCTGCTGTTTCTGATCAAGACTTGAAAGCTATTCGCACACGGATCAATTCAAACGGCGATTTAACAGAAGTTGAAAGTGCTGAGTTAGCAACACGCTTAAACTTAAAGAGTGCTTCATTTGAAAAAGAACAATCGACTGTTTCTTTTGAAAATGTAGCTGCTGCAGCTGTAGCACATGCTCAAAAACTTGATGAAGAAACGCAACAAAAGAATAGTTCTAGTAAATCTAATAATGACGAATACCAGGACAAGCTAGCAACTTTAAAACAACGTGTAGATGAATCAAAGACACCTGCCGAAGTCAACGTAGTTGTTAAATACACGAGTGGTTGGACAACTGAGCAACTGCAACCACTTTTAAAGTACATGCATAAACGTCTGGAAGAGCTTCAACAGAATAAAGCTGAAGTAGCACCTTCATTGATGGTTCGTATTCAAAATGCACCTGACTTAACCGAGCTAGATGCGCTTGAAATTGATGTATCAAGTTTAGATCCAGTCATTCAGCCCGAAATGATGCGTTATGTACGCACTCGCCGACTTGAATTGGAAAAATCATCAACTGCTGCAATAAATGATGAGGATCTGCCATGAAATTCAAATATTCAACTATCACCCGAACACTTGAAGTGTTCGGGGGCAAGATGACTCACATTTTTGACAATGTGAATGAATCAGAAGTTACAGCACTAGTTGCCAACGCCAAGTTCAAAGAATCGGTTTGGAGAAAGTAATGTCAAATCAAGATCAAGTAAAATTTGTTTTGATGCCCGTTGAATTAAGTCATGAAGCTGCAACTAAACGTGCTAATGAGCAATTTGAAGAGAACTCTAAATTATTTAAAAATATGCATCGTGAATGTACTGAACTTGAGTTCTCACGATTAAAAAATCGATGGTTAGAAAATCGAGTTAAACAACTTAAAGACCAATACCGTGAAATGGTTAAGGCTGTTGGGAGCGTAAATCATGTATGACTTTGATTGCCCGCATTGTGAATATGAACATAATATTGAAGATTGCCTGCACGAAGATTATTTGAATAAACCAGGCGAATTCAAATACAAATGCAAATGCTGTGAAAAGCAGATCATTATTGTTGCTGAGCCAGTTATTCAATACAGCGCGAAAAGTGAAAAATTAGATGCAGAGGAACTTGAATGAAAATTGTTGATAAACAAGTTGAAATTGAAAAATTCAATACTGCTAACAATGACGCTTCTTTTTCACCAGAAGAAATTGCAGCAGTACTTGATGTATCACTTTCTTGGTTGCAAAAAAAACGCTGCGAAGGTGGTGGCATTCCCTTTTCTAAACTGCACTACAGAAAAATCATGTATAAAAAAGCTGATGTGTTAGCTTATATAGATAGGCAACGCATCCAATCAACATCACAAATGGCGGTTTAACCGCCTTTTTTATGTAAAAAATTAGTAGGCAAAAGATAGGCAAAAAAACTAAAAAAATAGGCAAATTAGAGGAAATAGGCATATAGTAGGCAAATTATATATATTATCGTGCGCTTGTATATTGTTTCAGATATTTCCAAGTATTATCATTAAAATACAGCAACTTAAATTACATTTTTATGTGCTTAAATATGCTTTAATATCGTTTCATATTGCATAAAATGAGTTTCTCTCCGAGAACTCATCGGGTTCAGGGTAACGACCATGCAGCGGCACCTCTGGAGTATTTATTTAATTATAAAAACAATAACTTACAACAAATAAATTGGTTTCAAAACCTATTACTTTAAACAAAATTAATAAAAAATAGGCTTATAGTAGGCTTTAAAAATATTGTGTTATATTGCCGTATATCGTTTCGTACTTTTTAAATAAACATGAGCCAAAGATATAAACTTACAAAAACTTTTATAGATAGCATCCCTCTCGAAGAAACTGGAAGCAAATTCTATCGTGACTCAGCAACGATCGGCTTTGGCTTAATTGCAACAAAGACTAAAACCTACTTTGTTGAAACGAGAATGCCAGACGGACGCAATAAAAGGAAATCCATTGGTAAACATGGTGTCTACACTCTTGAACAAGCACGTACTGAAGCGAAAAAAATATTATTGATGATGCACCAAGGTATTGATCCAGTTGCTCAGAAAAGACAATTAAAATCAGATTTTAAATCTGAAAAAGAATCTAATGAATTAATTCCAACGCTTGAAAAAGCTTATGAAGTTTATAAGAGCAAAAAGAAGCTTAGTAAAAATACTATTGATGCATATGATCGATGCGCAAATGATTATTTTAAGGAATGGAAAAATATCAAAATAACCGATATTTCTCAAAGAATGACTTTAAATAAACACATGGATTTGTCTCAACGAAGTTTAGCGCAGGCAAATTTAGCAATGAAATTTTTATCCGCTGTCTATAATTTCAATGCTTCAATTCTTTATAACGATAAAGATGAAAAAATTATCACAGAAAAAAGCCCAGTTGGGGTCATTTATAAAGAAAAGAAATGGAACAAGATAAAGCGAAGAAAAGGCTATATCCGATCTGACCAGATACATGACTGGTCACTGGCTGTTTGTACAACTTGGTGGGCTGGAAATCAAAATTTAAATCATCGTAGATATACTAATCAGGACTTCTTATTCCTACTGATCTTGACTGGATTTCGTAGAGAAGAAGGTGAAACCCTTGAGTGGTCAAATGTTGACTTAAAGTACGGAACAATAAAAATTCAAGACCCCAAAAACCATGAAGATCTCCTCCTCCCAATGGGAGAAATGCTTTGGTATATCATGTCTGAACGGAAAAAACTTGCTGGCCAGAATAAGTATGTTTTTGCTGGTGATACGCTTGATTCACATATAGTTGATAAGCGTGAAGCACGTTATACGATAATTGAAACAACAGGCATTCAATTCACATTCCACGACTTACGTAGAACCTTTGGAACGATCGCAAACAGCCTAGCAATCGGTAGTTATACAATCAAGAAACTTATTAATCACACTACTGAAGATGATGATAATGACGTTACTGATGGATATGTACAGGTAACTTTTGATGATCTTCGTAAAGCTATGAATATGATTGAAAATGTTGTGCTGTCTGATATTTCCAAAGCTTTAATCAAAAATAGAATTTACTTTGAACAAGACAAATCAATAAGAAATATTCAAGAAAAATGGATGGAGCATAATGATAATATTGTCAAAAATTATGCATTGTAATCTTCATTAATAGGCTGAATAAAAAATGAAATCAACAGGACAATTTATCAACGATACATTGCAGCACTCATTTCTTATTCTATGGAAGGATGATAAGCAAAAATGGGAAGTAGGTTGTGCTTTGTTAAAAATAAACCTGCAAGCTGACACTTATGCTGAAGCAATTCAATTATTAGCAAAAGCTATTTTGGACTACAATTTATCGCAAGAGTTCTCTGATGCAATTGAGAAATATAAAGAGGACTACATAAACCCAAAGAACTGAAAGAATAATTAAATAACTGAATCCCTAATTGACAAATAGACTTAATAAGTCTATTGTAACTACATAGACAGCAATTACGCAGTCTTACGCAACCAAGCGTTAAAATTTTGGAATCTAAATTATGAAAACTTTTCAAAACTCTGTTGTTGATATTCGTGCTAAAGATTTTATTACTGCTGAAGACTATAAAAAACGAGAATTTATAACTGATGCAGTCTGGGCGACTATTCAATGGCTTTTACTTATTGCTGATCAAGATTTTGAAAGTAAATCTCTTAATGATCATGTTTATTTTGGCGCTTGTAACATCTCAAAAAATGAAAAACATTACACAATTTCATACAGTCAATGGGGCCATTCAGATCCAAAATACTTTGACTCAAAAATTATAATTAGAATCGGTGATCATCTCGGTTTACTTCGTTCATTAATGTATCGTTTATCACGGGGCGAAAATGTCGCGGGTAATCTATTTCATTCATATATAAGCTACTTTGAGAAATTCTTAAATACGAATACTGAGGGTATGTCTTTGAAACGTACAATAGAATTTCTTGATATGTGTCAGTACAACAGACCTATGTTTTCAATAAAAATGCATGAAAGTAGCACTCAATACAACTTTCATGTTGTTCGCTGACTTGTTTTTATAGCATTACTACTCGAAAATAGGTATGTGTTTAATATGATTATACTTATCATGACAGTAAAAAACTGGACTCCACCAACCCCCGAAGAAATTCAAACAATTATTGATAATTTAGCAATCAGTGTTAAAAAAGCCGCGCACATGGCTCGAATCGGTGATCGAACATTTAAACAGTGGCTTGATCCAAATGATATTAAAGCACCTAGCCAAGCGGCATGGGCGATCTTTGAGTATGAAATACGTTCAATGAAGATGGGTTATAAAAATATAGACCATCTTTTTGAAGCACTGGAGAGCCACCATCATGAGCAGCAATGAATTTGAGATCGGTTACACACCCAACAATCTCAAAGCCTTACGCGCTAAACATAATCTTACGCAGAAACAGGTTGCAGAGATTACAGATACAAAAGCAGCTCGAACGATCAGCAAGTGGGAAACCGATTTAGATGACATTAGTCATGCAGATATGCCCGCAAAAAAATGGAGAAATCTTTTAAAAAGTTTAAATTACCCCATTGACAAATAGACTTAATAAGTCTATTGTAACTACATAGACAGCAATTACGCAGTCTTACGCAACCAAGCGTTAAAATTTTGGAATCTAAATTATGAACATTCAAACTGCAATCGAAATCCGTAACAGCCGCAAAAATGTAATGGCTTTTCTTCACCGTTCTGATATCTCAACTATCGAAAATCTTCTAGGGCAAGAACTTAAACGTCCTGTAGTATGGGATGATGTTTGTAATCAAGTAATCGAAGCTTACAATGAAAAGTTAATCAAAAATAAAGCTTTCTCACAAATTTTCGAAATACTCATGCAAGAAAATTCTAGCCTTCGTACTGAAAGATACAGATTAGAAGGTAAAAGATTGTATGTGTTTTCTGAATCTCAAAAAGCGTATGTATTCTTAAAACAATGCACAAGTAAAGAATACAACATGAACTACGCAAACATGTATATCGACTAATTCTTCTCTCGGCCCGTAGCGATACGGGCATCTGGCAATCGCGCCGAAACGTCACCACGTTACAATAGGTAAAATCATGATTTTTAAAGATGCAGCTAATGAATGGTTTGAACTAAACCGAAAAAAATGGGCTTTACATACTCAAGATATGAAATTGAAGTTATTCGAAAACTGGATATATCCAGAAGTCGGCGCAATGGATCTTGAAAATATAAAAACTCGACACCTTCTTGTTATTTTTAGAAAACTTGAAGATCAGAATAAAACACGTACTACTCGTGCAGTAAAACAAGTTATATCAAAAGTATTCAATTACTCAATTGCTAGTGATTATTGTGAAACTAATCCAGCTATTGCAGTTGGGGATGCTTTAGCTCCACATATTGAGAAAAACCATCCATTTTTACAACCTAATCAATTGACAAAGTTTTTTTATGCAATTGAGAAGAAAGGTCGACTAACCACCCAAGGTAAAAGAGCATTTCTACTCATTGGATTAACAGCTTTAAGATGTAATGAATGCTTAAAAGCTGAATGGTCTGAAATTGATTTTAGTAAAAAGACATGGAGTATTCCTGCACATCGAATGAAAATGCGAAAAGAACATATTGTCCCATTAACTGATCAGATGATTGATATTTTGCAAATGCAAAAATCAGAGATCAATCATCCAATCTATGTATTTCCTAGTCCCCAAGATAAAAATAAACCAATGAATGCTTGGTCTCTATCTCGATCAATACACCATGCAGGTTTTGGTGGTCAGCATGTATTACATGGATTCAGACATTTATTTTCGACTTATTGTCATGAATCAAATAAATGGCGTGTTGATACAATTGAAGTATCTTTAGCGCATAATATCGCTGGTGTGCGTGGGGTCTATAACAAAGCAAAATATATCAATGAAAGGCGTGAGTTAATGGGTTGGTATAATAATCAAATGAATATCTGGGCAAAAGATTTAAAAATTAAGCTACCTGTACGGTAGTAAACGTTGTGGTGACCGAGATGATTAACTCGTCATTTACTTTTTAAACTGCCTATGCGGCAGTGAATTATGATTATTTTGCTCAAAATAGCAATCTGATTTTCTAAGCTACTTATGCAGTAGTAATATAAAACTATCATATTCTACTGCATTGTCAATATGCATTGATCAGCTAAAGAATGAGAAAACAAAAACGCTCACTATCAATGAAGATAATGAGCGTTTGCAATTATTCAATGGCTTTCACAAGTGCTGCATGTCTTGCATCACATTCATTGTATTTAGCTACAGTATCAACCGCCCACAACAAGACATCTTTACCGTTGCCTTGTTCGATCTGATTCAACGTCGGACAAGGCTGCATTAGATTCGCTGGCATCACTGGTTTTGATAAGACTGTTGATTTCTGACAGCCCAGTAGAGTCAAAGCAATCACGCTGATAAATAGGACGCTCAACGATCTTTTGCACTGTACGTGTAACTGTTTCGACTTTTGCACGTTGTTCTGCTTTAATTTGTTCATAATCCGAACTCACTTCATTTGCCTTATTTTGAGCTTCAGCCAAAGCCTTAATTTGCTTACGCTCAATTTCTTGAATCTGAGCAATGCACTTCTGATCCGCTGCTTTTAATTGACCTGCTTTATGATTTAAAACAGACAAAGTAATCAGCAATAAAAAAGCGAGAAAACAAATAATGATTTCTCGCCAAAATTTTGCAGCCATTACAATCCACATTTTTAAAGCTCCTCCACCTCAGGCAATTCAACAGTTTGTCCTGCTAATTCATGATGACAATCTGATAAGAATTGAATCTGGCCACTACGAATAAATGAATGACATTGGCTTAAATGGCCACCATTAACCATGAGAGACGGCGAGAAAGTTGGCTGTTCTAAATTCCCATCAAAATCCCATCTGATTTTATGCTGTGATCCAACATGTAAAGGATGCAAATATTTACACCCAGGGCATTCAATAAAATAGATTCCATTGGATTCAAGCAAAACCTTGCTTACTTTGGTAAATTCACTCATTTATTCACCTCTACACACTTCTTATGACGCTCTAATTGTCGTGTCCAAACGCCATAACAATTATTTGATCGAATTGAACAATCACGCTTTACACCATTAAAAGTCACTTTTCGCCACTCCAACAGTGCATCACATGACTGTCGATGCTTGTTTTGAATCAAAAGCTTACGCATAGAGCTATTGCGCCAAGCCACATACCCATACTGATAAGAAAAGTCTAAATATAGGTCATATTCAGCTTGTGAAAGCTTTACCCCAGCCAATGAATTTTTAAATGTAATTTCATCTTTTGAGACATAAGCTTTTGCCCACTCTCGCGCAGTTTCTTTAGAAATCGCAGGATCTGTTATTTTAATTTTTGTACCATCTGGCTTTGTTGTTGACCCAATTCCTTGAGTTACAACACCACCCGAATCATGATACGGCTTTGATACATTGCCCTCTCTGTTTTCTAAAGACATAAAAAAAGCAGCCGAAGCTGCTAGTAAAAATACAGAAAACTTTGTTTTAGCTGACATCACAACCACCTTTTAAATTTTCAATTCGTAGCTGATATTCAGTTTTTCGCATCTCATGCTCAACTTTTTCACGCCGATTTTTTTGCACAGCAAAGTAAAGCTGAATGGCAAGACCAATTACTGCAATGATCAAACCACCCCAAGCAATCACATCAATTTTTGCTGCAAATCCCAAACACGACGACACCCCACTTGTTGCTGTGACTTTTTGACTTATTGCTACTGCGCTTGCTTCTACAGCAGAGTTTTCAGACATCTCTTTTCTCCAGATAATAAAAAACCGCCTAAAAACAGCGGCTTCATCTGTTTTAAAGTTAAACTTCGATTTGATATACAACGCCTGTGGGCGCACTTCGTTTTATTTCATTTCCACTGATGTACACCCGATCACCTACAT
>JAVXBC010000094.1:0-10764 GCA_036660195.1 Acinetobacter sp. | reverse complement strand
GATGATGATTTCATCGCATGCTGTAATTCATGTTCAGGTGCATCACGATCTTCGTCGGTGAGCTGAAAGGTTCGATAATGAAGAGCTAAGGAACGATGCGCATGTAAATCCAAATGTGCATGAAAAGCATCCTGTGGATTCATATGCACATAACGCATTAGCATACGCGGTTCATATGCACCAATGGGTAATAACGCAACACGTGTATCGCCATAACGTTCGTGAATGTGTTTGAAGTGTGCAGAATAGCCAGTATCACCCGCAAAAAAACAATGCCCTGTTTTCGCCAAAAGTGAAAAACCACCCCACAACGCCATATTTTGATCTCGCACACCACGCCCCGAAGTATGTTGTGCAGGTGTATAAGCAATTTTTAATTCATCGTGAAAAGGAATTTCTTGCCACCAATCCATTTCGATCACATGAAAATCTTTAGATAAATAATGACCATTGCCCAAACCTGTATATATCGGCATTTCAAATTTCTGATGCAGCCAATCTAAAGTCGCCAAATCCATATGGTCATAATGGTTATGGCTCAACAAAACGGCATGAATGGTCGGAAGATGTTCCAAAGCAATTCCTGCGGGGCAAACACGACGTGGGCCGCTGCCTTGCTTTGGGCTCACATAATCACACCACACAGGATCGGTCAAAAAATTAAATGGCCCAATTTGAATCAGCACCGTAGCATGCCCGACAAACCAAATCTGCCAATCATTTAAATCGGCATGTGGACGATTCTGTGGTAATTCCAGCATTTGATTTCGCGTATTTAACTCATGCGTCGCATCGACTTTCCACGTATAGGATTTTCTGGTCAGAATCCATTTCAACAAGCCTTTTCGATCAAACGGTGTGAGTGGCTTATCCAAATTATAAAAACGGTCTACACCACAATGATCGGATGCCTCATGCAAAAAAGGAGGTTTTGCCAAGGTATGGCTCAAGCAAGATTGTGTCGGCAAATGATAGGTTAATGTCGGCTTATCTTTCATGTACTTCTTCTATGCAAAAATCGAAACGCAAAAGGTGGATGTGGAGATTGAAACGAATCGAATGATCTTCAAATCAGCTTGCTAATTCAAATGAAAATCTATTTTTTCGGTCTTCAATTGCATCAAAATCATTTGCTTAGACGCTGAGATCAAACTGATAGTTATGCTTATTTTTTTAAATTACGTCAATAGTTTTTACATAATATAATCAGGTGAATCATCCTTTCTGAATACAATTTATCCACTGTGATATTAGGTCGCGCTTATATCTGATCATCATCTTTTTACGCTCATGAAATTAGAAAAAGCCGATTTAAATCGGCTTTTCATTGTATTCAAAACTTATGCGTTACTAAAAAAATCTGCAAACTTTTGATAGCTTGGGCGCTGACTGACGTTTTCTAAATAACGTTCAATCGCTGGATGGTTTTGGACTTCACCCATTTTTAACTGCCAAGACAACATTGCTGCGACCATCACATCTGCCGCAGTAAACTGCTGCCCACATAAAAATGGTGCAGCTTCGCTCAATCCAACCACAAACGCATTATAAGCATCGTCGTAATTTCCATAACCGACAGATGATTTTTGCTCTGAATTCACATCAAGACCAAGCATACGATCTGTCGCTGCCGCTTCCCAAGGCCCAGAGATGAAAAATAACCATCTGTAATAAATTCCACGTTGAGGATCACTCAATGCAGGAGCTAAACCTTTTTCGGGAAATTTATCAGCTAAATAGGCAACAATTGCACCGAGTTCATACACCACCACATCGCCATCAACCAGCACGGGAACTTTGCCAAAAGGGTTCATTTTTAGATATTCTGGCGTTTTCATTTCGGTTTTAAACGCAACTTCGATGCGCTCACATTCAATACCGAGTTCGATCAGCAGCCAATCGACAACGACACCACGTGAAAAACTATTGGTATAAAGTTTAAGCGTCATTTTGTATTTCCTTGTTTATTGGTTTTATTTAAAGGTAATCGTTTTGATTGTCAGTTTTTGTCAGTAGTCGAATGACAAAGCTCTTGTATCCACCATTGTTGAAAAAGTTGTTGTTTAAATTGAGGATATAATTCTTGGCTTAAATGGAGTTGTTGTATGCGATCGATACGGAAATGCCTAAATCCATTGCGTAATTCACACCACGCAGCTAAAACTATTCGATCATTGAAATAACCTAACGCAAATGGCCATAAAACTCTAGAACTTACTCGCTGCTGCTCATCGGCATAATCGACTGAAATTTTGACTTGTTGACGAATAGCGACTCGAACTTGCTCAACCAATTGCTCATCTACAGGCAGCCAAGTCTGCATGGATCTTAACGTCGTCTGTTGTAGTAATTGCTGACAATGCGCAGGTAATACGGCGCTTAATTTAGCAAGGACGGATGTTGATGCGGATTTTAAAGCGTTATCTGGGATATCGCTGAGCCAATTTAACGCCAAGAAAATTGCTTCTATCTCGGTTTCATTTAAGGCCATTGGTGGCAATAAGAAATTTTCTTTCAGTTGAAAACCTAACCCTGCGGCAGCATCAATATTGACCCCTTGCTCACGCAAACTTTCAATATCTCGATACACACTGCGCTGGCTGATTTGCAAACGTTCTGCCAAAACCTGCGCCGTCACAGGATAGCGATACTCTCTTAAAAGCTGTAATAAATTGAGTAAACGTATGGAGCGGCTCATGTTTGCCCTATTATTCTAATCAATGATGGAAAAATCCTTTTTCCTCATTAGCTTATTGATAATGTACAGATCTAGCTGGCGCTTAATGCAAAAGGCTGCAGCACCTGTTTTAAATACACATGCAGCTCTTGCACATTATGCACAATCGCTAAGGGTTGATATTGTTGCAATGTGTCAATGCTATGCACACCATAACTCACACCAATACGCGGCATATTTAAGTTTTGCGCCATTTCAAGATCATAACTGGTATCACCGACCATAATGGCTGAATCGGTTGATACTTGCATTTCTGCCAAAATTTCCTCGAGCATTAAGGGATGTGGCTTAGATTTGGTTTCACTCGCCGCACGGGTAATATCAAACAAATCATGACTTTGGGTTTGCGTGAGAACTCGATCTAAACCTTTACGACTTTTACCTGTAGCCACCGCCAGTTTTATGCCTTGCTGTTTTAAATCCGCCAATAATTCTGCAACACCCTGAAACCACGCATCGCCTTTCGAGTTTGCCACATAATGGTCAGCATAACATTGCAAAATATCTTGCTGTAAATGGGGCACTTGCGGAAATAAAATTTGCATCACTTCAGGCAAACCCAAACCAATAATGCTTTTTGCTGCGTCATCGGTCAGTGGCTGTTCAAACAGTTGGGCGGCATATTGCAAACTCGCGACGATTTGACCAACCGAATCGAATAAGGTGCCATCCCAATCAAAAATGATCAGTTCAATTTTTTGACTCATTTTGGCTTTCTCAATTCATCAATCAGTTGTTGCATATCTTCAGGCATCGGCGCTTCAATCACTGGATAATCTGGAATTTCCAAACGCATGGCATGCAAACATAAACGTCGCGCTTCAGGCCCTGTATAGGTGGTGTTGTGACCATACTTATCATCGCCGATTATAGGGTGCCCAATACTTAAACCATGTACACGAATTTGATGGGTTCGTCCCGATAATGGTGATGCATGAATTAAAGTTGCGCCTTTAAACCGTTCAACGACGTTCCACTTGGTTTGACTTGGTTTGCCGTCTTGCGTGACACGCACACGACGCTCACCATTTGCCAGTTCGTAACGTAACAAAGGTGCATCAATCAATTGTTGATCTAAACTGACCTGCCCCTTAACAATTGCTACATAAGTTTTTGGAATTTTATGTTCACGGAGTAAATCTTGAAGTAATTTTAAAGTACTTCGTTTTTTACTGATCATCACCAAACCCGACGTGTCACGGTCGATGCGATGAATCAGTTCTAAATATTTTTTCCCCGTCGCAGCACGTAAAGCTTCAATCAAACCATACGCCACACCACTGCCGCCATGTACAGCAATGCCTGATGGTTTATTGACGACTAATAAACCTTCATCTTCATAGACCACACGACTGAGTAGGCTTTGCGCCACGCTATCACTGACAGGTGCAGCCGTTTCATCTTTTTGCTCATAGCGAATCGGGGCAACACGAATCTGATCGCCAATCTTTAACTTTGTTTCTGCTTTAATTCTTTTTTTATTAACGCGCACCTGCCCTTCACGCATCAAACGATAAATTCGACTTTTTGGAACACCCTTTAATCGGCTAAATAAAAAATTATCAATTCGTTGCCCTTCCTGATGCTCATCCACCTCAAACCAAGTAATGTTTTGCCATTGTTGTGTAGAATTCATACGCTCGATTTATCCAAGATTGACAGAAAATGATTAAAATATGATCATTTAACTTAGTGATTTCACAAGAAAACTCAACTTAGCCCATAGGCAGAAGCTGCAAGGTTTGGTATATTCAGCGCACGGATACCACCGTAAGTGAAGATCACATCAGAAATTTTATTCAATTAAGATTTCAAATAGATGAGAAATTCGCCTAGAACTCGGATAGGTCCTAAAGAATTATGCCAACGCCGAAGGCTTATTATATCGGCAAAATGATCAACTGTTGCGTTTAATTGTGCCTATGCACCAACAGTTTGTTCAGAAAAATATGTCGCCAACAAGTTTGTTGGTAATTAAATGTAAACTGATACACATCAGACAATTTGCTCCCTGATTCGCATTCAGGCTAAAGCGTTGATGCATTGGAATTGCTAAGTAAGAGATACGATGATCATTCCGTATCCAGACTCCAACAGGGTCGACTTCCATGCTAAATGACAATGAAAGTCACCATCCAATGCACCGCTCACCCGCCAGTGAAGCTTACAGGTCACGTATATTGATGAATACAGTATTGCGAATATTAAACCGCTAGATCAAAGCCTAAAACTGGATTTACAACCCAAGGCTTCAGAACGTCAACTTAAATAAGTGGTGTCTGAATATTGATCATGGTGCTTTGACGTTCGCGCAAAAGTATTGAGCCAATTGTTTGTGTGCGTCACTATTAGGTGTCTGCCATGAAACGTATGTTGATTAATGCAACTCACGCCGAAGAAGTTCGCGTTGCACTTATCACTGGAAATCGTCTTTACGATTTCGATTTAGAAAACCGTACCCGTGAACAAAAAAAATCAAATATCTATAAAGGTCATGTAACTCGCGTAGAGCCATCACTTGAAGCCGTGTTTGTAGAATATGGCGCAGGTCGTCAAGGCTTCTTGTCGATGCGTGAAATCGCAAATTCATATTTCAAAGCTGATCCGCGTCAAACGTCGAACATTCGCGAACTCATCACTGAAGGCACTGAACTGCTTGTTCAAGTGGAAAAAGAAGAACGTGGCAATAAAGGTGCTGCGCTTTCTACCTTTATTTCATTGGCAGGTCGCTATTTAGTTCTTATGCCAAACAACCCGAAAGGTGGCGGTATTAGTCGTCAAATTTCAGGTTCAGTACGTGATGAACTGAAAGAAATTTTATCGTCTTTAAGCCTACCACGTGGTATGAGCGTGATTGTACGTACCGCTGGAATTGGGCGTTCTCAAGAAGAACTTCAACTCGACTTACAACACTTGCTTGACCTTTGGGCACAAATTCAAGGGACTGCAGGTTCTGGCCCATCGCCGATGCTGGTTCACCAAGAAGCAGGCGTGGTGACACGTGCCATCCGTGATTATTTACGTGATGATGTTGCTGAAATTTTAATTGACAGCGAACAAGCCTATAACGAAGCGTATAACTTTGTTAAAGCAGTCATGCCTCGTCAGTTAGACAAACTCAAAACTTATACTTTAAATGAGCCTTTATTTGCGCATTTTGGTATCGAAAGCCAAATCCAAACCGCTTATGAACGTGAAGTAAAATTACCTTCTGGCGGTTCAATTGTGATTGACCAAACCGAAGCGTTGGTTTCGGTGGATATTAACTCTGCGAAATCGACCCGTGGTCAGGACGTTGAAGATACAGCTTTAAATACCAACCTTGAAGCAGCCGAAGAAATTGCACGTCAATTGCGTTTGCGTGATATTGGTGGCTTGGTAGTGATCGATTTTATCGACATGACCAAAGACCGCAATCAACGCATGGTTGAAGCTAAATTACGTGAAGCAACGCAAAGTGACCGCGCACGTATTCAGTTCGGTCAATTGTCACGTTTTGGTTTGATGGAAATGAGCCGTCAACGCCTCCGCCCTTCTTTAGAAGAAGCAACAGGCTATGTTTGCCCACGTTGTCATGGCACAGGTATGGTTCGTGACTTACGCTCACTTTCACTCTCGATTATGCGTAAAGTCGAAGAAATTGCGCTACGTGAACGTCAAGGTGAAGTGCAAGTTGAAGTGCCTGTTGAAATCGCAGCATTTTTGTTGAATGAAAAACGTCATAGTTTGATTTATTTGGAACAGACCTCAAATGTGCGTGTAACCGTTTTACCGCATCCGCATTTGGAAACACCGCACTATGAAATCCAATACAATGCAAATGGTTTCGCCCCTTCTAGCTACGAGCGTACTGAAGCAACGCGTTCTAGTGAAAAAGAATTGGGTTATGAATCTTCAGATTGGCACTTAGGCGAACCTGAACATCATCATCCTGCTCCTGCACAAAATAATAATGCAGCTGCAGCACCACAAAAGAAAGCTGGGCAACCAGCGGCTGCGACTGCTCAAGCAAGCCAAACTCAAGCGACCACACAAAAAACGGCAAGTCCTTGCGCTTGGTTAGAAAATCTATTTGTTCAAAAACAAGCGCAAACGACTGATCATTCGCGTACAGCGCAAAATGCAGCGTCTGCAATTGAACAAATGATTAACAACGGTGCTGTCAGCCGTGGTCAATTTGGTCAAGTTGCGCCTGCCGCAGTGTCTGCTGAGCATAAATCTACACCTGTGACGTCAAACAGCAACGTGTACATGTCTCAAGCACCTGCGAAGCAAGAAGCACGTGAAAACCTAGAGAAAGATGAAAAAGCACAACGCCCACATCAATCTCAAAATCAGAAAAAACGTAAACACAAAGAGCAGCGTGAACATCACGTGCAGAACAATCAAGAGCCTCAGACTCAGGTTCAAGAGGAATTCACACCTGCACCACGCCAAGAACAACGTGATGTAAAACGTCAACAAAAACGTCAACACCCGCAAGATGCACAGCAAAACGTTGCAGCTCAAGACGTTCAAAGCAATGAGGGCAATGCAGTTCCGCGTCGTGATCGTAACAACCAACAACGTGCGAACCGTCCGAACCGTCATCGTGACCAAAGTGTGTTGAATGAAACTGCCAATGCACCTGTCGAGCAAGCGAATCCACAGCAAATTAAAGTGGATGTGATTAATGTTCCTCGTGACGAACCAATGAGCACAGCTTTGGTGGTCAATATTGATCAAGGGCAAAGCGAAATTGTTGCGTTAAATCCACAACAATCTCCTAGCGTAGCTCCTGCACCACAAGCTGAAAAACCAGTCGATGTGGTAGTAGAGAATCGTGAAATCACGCCTGCTGCTATTCCACCAGTTGCTGAAGTGATTGAAGTGCCCGTTGCAGAAGTCACAATAGCTGCGCCAACACGTGCGAGCAATGATCCACGTGCGCGTCGTCGTCAAGCGCGTGGCAATCAACAGGCTCAAAAATCGGTTGAGAAAGTTGCGCCATCGCAAATCCCAACCTTGGGGCAGTACACTTTAGGCAGCTTAATTCGCCATGTGTATGGCGATGATTGTAATATTTTGATTGATCAATTTGGTCTAGTCACTACATTCAATCGTGCTTTGATCAAGTTCACTGAACAATATGAACAAAGCCAAGGCACGCCAAGTGCTCCGCAAGAAAAGCGTCCAGTCACTCGTGATGTGGAACTGCCGAGCCAAAAGCCAACTGCGGAAGCTGAACCAGCGGAAGTGTTAGCGTTGACTCCACCTGAATCGTCTGCGGTACGTGTCGGTAATGATCCGCGTGAACGTCGTCGTTTAGCCAAGCTTGCGGTGGAACAAGCCAAAGAAGTGAATCAGCCCCCAACTGCTGTAGTCGTTGAAGAAAAACCAACTGAGGTTATTGTCGATGCCAATGTTGAATCTGAATCAGCTCAGCAACCTGCTTTGGAATTAACAACACCTGAAGTGGTCGCTACAGAAAATACTGTTGAAGCAATAGCGTCAGTAGATGTAGATACTGAGGTCGCTGAATCGGTAGATGAAAGCAATGAATCACCGACTGATCTTGAGTCGGAAGATGATGCGGCATTAGATAAAGATAAATCTGCCCGCCCCCGTCGTCCACGTGGTCGTCCACCGAAGAAAAATATTGCTGGCAGCGAGTAACTCACTCAATTCTGCCCAATAAAAAGAGCCTAGTCATTCCGATGACTAGGCTTTTTTGGTAAAGTACTACCCGCAGGAATAGAAATAATGTCAGCGTTACTTAACTGCATTATTTTCATGCTTGCACAGGCTAAATGTTGCAATAAAAATCATTGATTGCGGATATACGTCGCTAAGATGAATGTATTTTTAAATCAACTTGCCATTTTGGATTGATCGAAAAATAAACAGGATTGATATGAGCCAAACTACCAAGACCGATATTATTACCCTTAGTGATGTTGCAACCAAATTGCCGAACTTCATCACTAAAGTCCCTCATATCCTGAATGGTCTGAAACAAGCCTATTTGCGAACCCCAAATACTCCTGCTGGTTTAGGTATTGCATTTGAAAAAGCAGTAAAACGCAATCCAAAGGGCATTGCTTTATTATTTGATGATCAAAGCTATAGCTATGAAGCGTTGAACGAATGGGCAAACCAAATTGCACATTACTATTTATCTTTAGGTGCTAAAAAAGGCGATGTAATTGCAGTGATGATTGAAAATCGTCCTGAATTAATCGCGACTATTGTGGGTCTTGCAAAACTCGGCGTGACCATTGCTCTAGTCAACACCTCGCAAATTGGTAAAGTACTGGCGCATAGCATCAATTTAGTCAATCCAATTGCAGTGATTGCAGGCGAAGAAGTACGTGCTGCAATTGATGACGTACGTAAAGATTTAAATATTGCACAAGACCGCTTCCATTGGTTTGCAGATCAAGAAACCCGTAAAAATGCAGGAACTGCACCACAGGGTTACGTTAATTTAGCTCAAGTGATTGGTGAATTTCCAAAGTTCAATCCAGCGACGACCAGCACCGTTATTGGCAAAGATGGTTTGTTCTACATCTATACATCAGGCACAACAGGTTTACCGAAAGCCGTGATCTTTAGACATAGCCGTTGGACGCTCGCGTATGGTACTTATGGGCATATTCTAAATCTGGGCAAAGATGACGTAATGTATGTGACCTTGCCGCTTTACCACGCAACAGGTGTCGTGGTGTGCTGGTGTGGTGTGATTGCAGGCAGCTCTACCCTTGCCATTCGTCGTAAATATTCAACCACTGGATTTTGGCAAGATGTTCAAAAATTCAATGCATCTGCCATTGGTTATGTCGGCGAATTATGCCGCTATTTGATTGATGCACCAACCACTGAGCTTGATCAAGGTCATCGTGTCACCAAAATGATTGGTAACGGTATGCGTCCGAATATTTGGAGCAAATTCAAAGACCGTTTTGGGGTAAAAGAAGTCCTTGAATTATATGCATCAAGCGAAGGTAACGTGGGCTTCAGCAACATCTTTAACTTTGACAATACCGTTGGTTTCTCCCCGACACCGTATGCAATTGTTGAATTTGATAAAGAAAAAAATGAGTTCGTGCATGACAGTAAAGGTTATTGCAAGAAAGTTAAAACTGGCGAAACAGGCTTACTGATTGGTAAAATTACCAGCCGCTCACCGTTTGATGGCTATACCGATCCAGAAAAAAATAAATCTGTGATCTTAAAAGATGTGTTTGAAAAAGGTGATTCTTATTTCAACACAGGTGATTTAGTCCGTGATATTGGTTTCCGTCATGCGCAGTTTGTTGACCGCCTAGGGGATACTTTCCGCTGGAAAGGCGAAAATGTTTCAACCACAGAAGTTGAAAACATGGTGTGTGAATTTGAAAAGATTGCCGAAGCCGTGGTGTATGGCGTAGAAATTCCAAACACCAATGGTCGTGCAGGTATGGCTGCAATTACTATGAAAGATGGTGAAGAACTGCAAGCGGCTGATTTGACAGAAATGTTAAGCGTCTTTAAAAAATGCTTACCTGCTTATGCCATTCCTGTGTTCTTACGCGTTCAAGCCAAAGTTGAAACGACAGGTACGTTTAAGTACCAAAAGAACAAGTTGAAAGAAGACTCATTTAACCCAAATAAAACCAATGAACGTCTTTTGGTTCTATTGCCAGGCTCAACTTGTTACTGCGACGTAACGACAGAAATATTCGGCAATATTGAAAAATACCAATATCGTTTCTAAAATATTGGTGGAATAAACAAGAGGAAATCGTGCTTTTTATAGGCAATCATCTGCATGTTTTGCAATTTCCTCTTGTTTTAGCTGGATAAGTTGCTAGAATACGCAACATCAAAAGATGCAGTGCTTGGAAGTTTCGACTTTCCTCTGAATCACGTTGAGTTTGAATGTAAGAGAATTATCTTGCGAAGCGTGCTTCTCATCTCTTGCACTCGAGTAAAATAGTATTTTACTACTCCTCGTTCAGGGTCGTTAGCTCAGCTGGTAGAGCAGCGGACTTTTAATCCGTTGGTCC
>JAVXBC010000093.1:0-10889 GCA_036660195.1 Acinetobacter sp. | reverse complement strand
AATCCATATTTTTTGATGAGTATGTCAATTGGCATGACCAAAAAGGCTACTGGAATAATGAGAACGTCTACGGTGAGTTAGTTGAGGTCAAATGATGGCTGCCAGTACTGACATAAAATATTATTTATTTACTAATACTGGTGCACCACAGTTATCAAATAATTTTGGGTGCATGATTGATTTGCTTGATGCCTGTTTAGTAAATGGTTTTGGTTCACAAGCTGTAAGTTCTTTGGTCGCATCAGGAACGACTATTACCGCTTCATATCCAACGGCACATAACTATTCAGCATATCAAGTTGTTGAGTTTAGTGGGGCAAATCAGACTGAATTTAACGTAAGAGTTAGAATTTTAAGTGTTCCGAACCCAAATAGTATTACCTTTCAGCTTGCAGCAGTGCCAAGCACAAACACAGCAACAGGAACAATTAGTTGTTCTTTACCCCCGATTGGTTGGCTAAAACCATTCAGCGCAACTGGTAAAGCAGCTTATCGCTCAGCAAATACATTACTTGCATCACGTCCATATCTACGTGTAGTTGATGCGCTTGATGCCGCCTATACATCTACTTATGCAAAATATGCCAAAGTCGGTATTGTTGAAGATATGACGGATATCGATACGATGCTTGGGGTTCAAGCACCCTACGATAGTGCAAATCCTGATAAGAATTGGGTGGGTACAGGTAGTGGAGCAAGTGGCATAAATGGGTGGGCACGTTGGTATTACGCAGCAAATGGGTCTGTATCTGGTGGATTAATTAACTCTCAAACACCAGCGGCAGGGAGTCGCCAATGGTTGCTTGTAGGAAATAGTGATTATTTTTACATTCTACCCACTTCAACAGTACCGTCCGCGACAGTGAATACTCAGCACGCTTCAGCATATGGATTTGGTGCATTTAAGTCGCTACTAAATGCGGATAATAGTTGTACGTTTCTGCAATCCCACTTAACGCTCGGTAATAATGGTGCGTCTGTAAGTGTAAATTTAGGTCTGGTTTCTTCATCAGCGAGCAGTTCGTTATTACTGTTAAGAGGTTATGCACAAAGCGCTAATTATAAAACTGCAAACTGTTTATCTCTAAGTTCAGATACGGCAGGCAGTGGAGTAAACAATGTAATCGGTGCATCAACATTAACAAATACAGCACCTTTTGCACCAGTATTTATTAAAGAAGATACGACAAACGTTTTGCGGGGGCAAATCAAGAATCTATTTTGGCTGTTTCAACAAAAACCCTATTCAAACTTTCAACTGATTGAGAAAGATGGTGCGCTTTATATCGCTGCATTTATAGCATCAACTTCAAATCTAGGTCAGATCGTTTTGAAAATTGGAGATTTATGATGCTTTTAGATCTTGAAGTTACACCTGCACTCTGTACTACGAATGATCAGATATTAACGATTGATGTTGGCTTATCAATCAAAATTAATGTTAAAGAAGAAAATATACCGATACCGTGCCGCGTCCGAATATTTGAGAAGCAATCTGGTCGGTTGATACTAGATCAGTTAACAAATAATGATGGGTTTGTCGAGTTTAATCACTTAACACCAGTCTATTTTTTTGCAGTTGTACATCATCCTGTTACTAACTTTAATGCAATGATTTTCGACAAGTTATTACCAAAAAAATGAGGTGATGTATGAGTAACGATTACACACCACCTGATGTTCACAATATTGTATTTAACTTTACTGGTGAAGCTTATACGCCACCAGATACACACAATGTTGTTTTCAATTTTGGTGGTAGTAGCAGTCAAACAAGTTACATTACTGTACCTGGTTCTAATCAATCGACGATTGGTACACCAATATCTAAACCAGCAATAACGACAATATTTGTAAATGGTTTTGATGCATTTAAGTATGGTGGTCAGTCTTTAATTCAAACCAAATTTATAACGCCTAGTGGTTTTAATTCACAAACTTTTAGCACGCCTACTATTTGGAATTTTAAAAAAGAATTAAAACCAATTGGTTTTTTATCATTAACAATTCCAGCGCATAAAATTTATAATTTAAAACAGCCTGTTGTTGTTAAAGGAATTGATTCATTACGGTTTGGCACTGCATATATGCAGGGTGGGGTCAAATATTTAATTCAAAATGGATTTAATTCTTTAAATATAACTACACCAAAGGTCGTAAATACAAGAGCTGATCAATATGTAAATTTGGTAAATGGTGGAATCTCTACTTTAGAAATACCTTCACCGAAAGTTTCCCCAAGGATGCTTTATGCATCTGGATTTGTAGCATTCAGAACAGGTAATCCAACTGTTCAAAAGAATCCAAACCCAAAGGGGTTCGTAAGTACAAGTTATGGTATTCATTGGGTATCACATAACCCTAGAAATCTTTTAAGCAATGGATTTGATTCACTAAGCATTGGGTTCCCGAAAATATATGACCCAACTCAGAAAATTTATTTAGCTGACAAGGGTATCGGTGGTGGTGTATTTGGTGACATCTTATTAAGAAATAAGAATAAGTATGTATATGCAACAGGATTTCTTGCGCAAGAACTAAGTATTTGGACAAATATTGAGACTAATCTTAGAGTTATAAGTAATAGCTCTTTTGATTCTTCAAAATTTGGTTTAAATACAATTAAGAATAAAACACCTTCAATACAACCAGTCGGTTTTGATTCATTCTATGGGCTAAGTGCTCACGTTGGGTACAGAATCAGATTCATATTACCGAATGGTTTTGACCTGAAAAAATTTGGTGAACCAAAATTAACAAAACCACCAGAGCTAAAATCTAGCGGTTTCAATTCTAATGAATTTGGAAATGCATATATTTCCAACAAAGTACGTCATATATCAGCTTTAGGAAATAGTTCATTTTCTTCAGGTTCGCATACGGCATGGTTTAAAGTTAGGCCTTTAAAACAAATTGGTAACTTGATCAATGAATTTGGTCAGCCTAGGGTTGAACACTCAGTAAGAAATATTTATACACTGGGATCAGATTACGCTGTATTTAGTCACAATAGTTGGTTCTCGTATGGTAAAAGAAAAATTGAACCTCTATCAATCTATGTCAATTTTGCAAGTAATCATTTAGTTGGTGGAACACGTTATATACATCAAAATGGTTTTGTTGCAACGTTGTTTGGTGAAAGGATCATACCTGAAATCCAAAACATCTATACGATTGGTTTTGGTAATCCTGTTGGTTCACATCTTATTGATTTAAAGAAAAAGTATATTCAAACGAAAGGGTTTATAACTGTTGGCACTGAACCACAACATAGGTGGGGAAATACTAAGGTAAATAATTTACGTCAGTACATCACACAGCTTTACGATAGTGAAAGCGGCTTAGTTCCACCTAAGATGAATGGTTGGACAGATATCCAAAATAAAAACCGCATTATTGGTGCAATTGGGAATAATTTATCAAAAGTCTCTAAACCAAATATTGAAAACAAAGCTAGGCAGTTATTAACAATTGGGTTTGATGCTCACTCAGTATCTATACCAATGATTTCAGATAAAATCAGACATATTCGTCCTGATGGCTTTGATTCATCGTGTTTAGCACGCTGGTCTATAGTTCGCAATTCAGCACGTGTAATTTCTACAAATGGCAAAGACAGTCAAATATTTGGATATAGTGGTGCATTAAACACTCGAAGATATTTCCAACGCATTGGTAACTTTGAATCTCTTGAAATGGGCTTGCCATTTATTGCTGATCGGATACGAGCACTTACTTTTGAAAGACGATACACGATTGGTCCACCAATAATTCCATTACCTAAAGTAGAATTATTAAAACGATATATAGATGAAGTAAAGCTAGGAGACGTTACAAATTTTGGTAATTCATCCCTGTCTATACATTTTAATAAGATAACGCCTAGATGGGTTCTTCAGGACAGGTACGGTATTCCTGTTATAAAGAATTTGACCCCTGAATTATTGACTGTTGGGCATTCAAGTGAAGTTCATGGAAATGCTAATTTAAGAACCCAATGGAGAGAACTTTCACAAAAAGGTATCGTACATTCGCTATTTGGTCGATCAGATATTTCATTCAAAACAAAGAAGATAACGACGTTTAGTTACGACTTTTTAAGATTTGGATTGAACATAAATATCATAAAGACTGGTGCACCTCCTTATGTGACACAGTATGTATATTTAAATATTCAATATACCGCAACAGGAGCAGTAAGTAGCGGCAGTGATGGAGATGGAATTGGAACACCGCCTAATCAGGTTCCAGCACCAACATTAAGAACAAATACAGTAAATGTTCGCCAAGACTCCCTCTTTACTGAGTTTGGATTATTAAAAATATATGCGAATACGATAAGAGTTGAACCAGGTTATCAAGATATGACCATCGGTGATCATAAAATTTCACTAAAAAATATTCAAATCAAAACACGGGGAATTGAGTCATCTGTAATTTTTGGTGATCCAACAATTAGTCCACGCTTTATTGGAGTTACCTCATTTATTTCAACAGAATTTTCAACACCCAAAGTCAACCATTTTCATCGTAGAATAAATGTTATAGGTAGTCTGCAATCTAAGTTTGAGCTACATAAAATTGATTTGAAAAAGAAAATTGTAAAACCTAATGGATTTAATGCCTATAGAACTGGATGGAATATGTTTTCACATGATCTAGTTTTAGAACAGTTTGATTCAAATGATTCGCAAGAATTTGGTGTAAGTACAATTTCATTTCTAAAAGGGCGGCAAATTGTAAATACATTGGGTATTTATGCCCTTCAAGCTGGACATTGTAATGTTGATAACCAAAACAAGGATATTAGGTTGGTTGGATTCGATTCACTTAAAATGGGCAGCGCACTTCAAAATGATAGACCGTTTATGTGGCAAGGGCTTCGTGTTGGCCCATTAGTAACTGGGAACTATGGCGACTTTGAATCATTAGAATTTGGCAGTTCTATGATTTCATTGAAAATAAGAGAATTAAAGTTATCTGGTTTTGATTCTTTCGTGTGTGATTATGAGTTATCTAATTTCAACAAAAGAATGCGAGTAACCAGAACAAATATTCCTAAGCCAGTAAAATATCTATCACCTGTAGGCTTTGACGCATTTAGTCAAGGCGTTCCTAATATCAAACCAGCAGTGCATTACATCAGACCAGACGGTAATGCTGATCAATTTAGGAAGGGTGGATTCTAATGGCAGTTTCAAAGCTATTTCCGATTGCAGGAATGAATAATGTTGCTGATGATGATGCTTTACAGGTTGGTGGGGATACACCAAGATTGTTTGTTCGTGATGCTCTGAATGTCGATATTACAGAAACAGGTCGTATATCATTACGAAAAGGTGCATCTAAAGTAACGGAATTGAATTTTAAGAACATTTGGCAAAGCCCATTGCACAAAGATGTTTTTGCAACTTTAGGTGATCAACTTGTTAAATTAAATCCTATCAATTGGCAATATGAAGTTCTGGCCACTATTGGAACAGGTCACGTTAATTTTGAAGTCATTAACAATTTAGTATATATCGCAGGTGTTATTGAGATATACACATACAATGGGATTAGCATTCAGCCATTAACAATTGATACGCCTGCATCACCTTTATTGAATACGATCGAGGGTGGCTCATTAAAAACAGGCTCATATAATATTGCTATTTCTTGGTTACGTGGACAGCAAGAATCAGCACTATCGCAGCTATCAATTATCAATGATGATCAACCTAGTAATGGATATGATCAGTTATCATTCAGCATTCAAGTAAATTTACCTTACTGTCTTGATCAATCTATCACAAACGTTCGTATATACGTCACTGATCGTAATGGTTCTGAGCTTTTGCATTACCAAGACTTCCCAATACAAACCGCATCTATCACTATCTCAAATACTGATCAGCTTGGTATGTCGGCACGTTTTAAAGGTCTTTCTCCCATGCGGTCAGGTCGATATTTAAAGTATTGGCAAGGTCGGTTAATCACTGCGGATAAAAATATACTTCGATTTTCTGAACCAATGGCTTATCACCTACATGATGAGCGATTTGGTTTCGTAGTAATGCCTCAGAAAATTACCTTTATTTTGCCTGTAGATGGCGGAATCTGGGTTGGGCAAGTGACGCATGTTGTCTTTTTAACGGGAAATAAGCCGCAAGACATGACTTTTCAGGCAAAAACTTCTCATGCACCTGTGCCTGATAGTGCAATAGAGATTGATAGTAATGATATAGGGTCTGATATATCGCAAGGTGGAAATGCGACTGCATTATGGTTGGCAGAGAACGGCTATGTACTTGGTACGTCAAGTGGTCAGATTATTGAATTGCAGGCTGGCGTATTGCAAGGTGTTGTTGCAAAGTCTAGTAGGTCTGTAAGGCTAGGGAGAAGAATTACTACTATTGTAAGTTAATACCATTGTTAAATGAATGGTACAGAACAATGGATCGCAATCAACAACAAGCAATACTGAATGATTTAGCCGCTGGACATTTTAAAGAAACCGAAAGCGGTATTTATCTTCCCGATCATAATCTAATGGCAAGCGGTGAGTACTTCGACCGTGTTAATGGTGGCGAATGGCAAACTACTTGTAATTTAGTAGTTAATGAAGGTCTTTCACATTTGCTGAATGTAGCTTTAGGCTCAAAAGCAAAACCAGCAGGCTATTATCTCGCATTGTTCAGTGGTTCGACTGCACCAGCAGCAAACTGGACTGCTGCAAACTTTGCCGCAGTTGCCTCTGAAATTGTAAGTTTGACAGAAGGCTATACTAACGCAACACGTCCACAATGGGTGAGTGCAGATACAATTACAAATTCAATTGATAACTTCGGGTCAGTAGCCAAAGTTACTATCGCAACCTCATCACAACTTACGGTTACGGGTGCCGCGATGTTATCTAATAGTGTGCGTGGTGGTACGTCAGGTGTATTGATTTCAGCGACGAAATACACTGCAACTCGCACATTCCAGAACGGTGATGAGTATGAGGTTGGTTATCGCTTGAGTTTTACAGCTGCATAATTATGCATTCTTCTAAACCCTATGGTTTGCATGTTACTGGCGGTAAGCTAAGTGAAAATGATGAAGCATTTATCAAGCACCAGCTCACTAAATTAGAAAACAGTAAGCAAATTTCAAATTTAGAATCCATCAGGCAAGTCTTTGACTTGCCTGATGGCGGTTATGTCATCCTTCAAGATATGGGGGGAATTCTAAAAGCAATCGCATTTAAGGGTAATCCACCAGATAGTTTTATTGATGATGGTTTAGCAAATATCTATGTACCTATGCTTTATAGTGGGCTAATTAATAAGGTACTTGTCAGAGCAGATGAGGGGGTAAATATTAACCTCACTGAGCAAACCAGATATCGTTTAAATGCATATAAGAATGAAAATCTACCTAAAAAGAAATTGGATTTATTTAGATTTGTCGTTGATATGAATTTAAAAGTTATACCTGAGTTTTTCCAACCAAATTCAGGAGAATCAAAACGTACTCAATATGTAAGCCAGAAACCAACATGGTATAGCGGAGCTATGCAAGAAGTAATGCAAATTGTTGGCGGTTTTGGTAAGCAAAACATAAATGATTTACCCGATCTACCAGAAGAAAGGGCGCAATTCAAAATCCCATCTGAGTATTTTGAAGAAATTTACAATGAAATCAGTGGTGTTAGATTACCTTGTTATACAGGTGTACCAGCAAGTAACGGGCAGTTTCAGTATGATTATAAATTTGAAAGAACACATGCGGTTGTTTTTGATGATTTAAATAAGCCTTGGCTTGTACAAATTTCTAAATTTGGCGTATGGGCTATGCCTTTACCAATAGTTCCAGCAACAACAACAAGTGCTTTTCGGGATTATATAGAGGAAGTCAATGACGAAGAAATACTGAAAATCTTAGATCGTTTCGGAGGTATACCAACAGGTGAGTCTTTTCCAGAAAATAATAAAGATTTTATGGCTTGGGTGCGTGCAGGGGTAATTATCAATGTATGTGAAATTAAGGAATTTTATGAAAAAATTGCAATTTATGATGCCTGCGGTTGGTCACTAAATCTAAATGGCACTGAAGGATTCAATACCTGTTATGAATATAATAATGACGGAATTAAAGTTGGTTATGCCTACAAGATAAAATTTGATTTTTCTCATGCTGATAATATCGGTTGGTTATCAAAAGTAGAAGTAAACCCAGAGCATACGAATATAATTTCAAACTATATTTCAATGCTTTTTGATGCTTTGCCTTTAAATTCACATAAAACAAAAGCAATAAAATACAAACTTAGGCGAGTTGATCAAAAAGATATTTATGCTCGAGCAGTTGCGTATCGTAATTCAACTCAATTGAATACTGAGTTAGAGGTAAATTATTGGGATAACTTAACGTTGAAGCCAATAGCAGTACTCAAGGGAAGTGCTAATGTGGTCTCATCTGGTTATCTTTTTCATCCTGCAAAATTTGAAAGCCAGCCACAAATAAAATTTCCAGATAAGTATCTAAGTGGTTGTCTGTCTTTTAATTTCAGCCCTGAAAACCCGATTAATAGAACAGTACGATGTGACACAATTATTTTTGGATTTTATGAAGGTGATTCTTTAAAAGTTGTTAAATACTTTTATGATTCTGGTACTTATTTTAGAGACGTAGAATCCAATTTTGAAGAATGCATGATTGTTGGAGAGTGGCAAGAAACAGTTACAGAGGGAGTAACTAGCTTGTTAGGAAATTTCTATACATCTGATTTAGACGATAGAAGTTCACAGTCTCCGAAAGTTACAACTACAAGAATCAAGGGAGAAGATAAGGGCTACGATTCAAAACCAAACTTTTCTCAAGATGGTTTTTTCTATAGAACGGGCAAGATATGGCGAAATCGCTATTACACACATAAAGTTAATATGACTACGACACAAAATAACTTCTTAGAAATAGGATGTTGTGTACCAACTTATTGTAGAAATTCAGTCGTACACGCAAATAGAAATAGCTATTCATCCGCATTTGAATCTGAAGCATATGATTCTAATTTTGTCACTGATCCATATACCTATTCATATTGGACACATGATCCCCTATTTGCATATATCGGTGGATTATCAAAAATGACTGGCAAGCCTGCTCCTAAAGATGGAAGTCCAGTGTGGGTGGAAATAGAAACTTATACTCCTTCAGTATGCTCAGATTTTGCTGATCAAGGACCTTGGATACCAAACTTACCTGCTGATTATACATGGCTTATTCATCCCAACCGATTTGAATGGAGAATGTCAGGTGGCGGTGGAGCACCAAAAGTAAACAGGTATTCGACGTTTAAAAATATACCTGGACAGGTATTTGGGAAACTTCATTTCAACGTCAATGGGGATGCTAGGCTTGTTCATAACAAAGTCCCTCAAGATGCTTATTTTTTGGCAGTTCCAAGTGAAGAATTGGCAGTTTTCTATTGTAATGCCTATAAGGTTGTATTTGGTGATACTGAATATGCAAACATTTCAGAAATAGTGGATGGAAAACGTAAATATTGGGGTTATTCATCTCTGCTGGAACATGAATCAAACTTTCAATTTATTGGGGTAATCAACGAATGACAATTTATCGCGACGATATTCAAGAAACGATTACATATACCAATATAACATTGAGTAAAACATTCGGTTCTACATATGAAAGCTTGTTTTTAAAAGATGATGCTCTACACCGAGTAAAGGTGTTGCAAGAAGATGTAATCAATATAACCGATGAACTATTCGATTCAGCACGATTTCCATTGAACGATTTTATATGGATGAATGATACATACACTGATCGTATCATTGGACGTGATTTAATTTTTGAGTCAATTTCTGCAATTGATGATGTTATAGGTAAATTAAAAGCACAATCTATTATTGTTGATCAGTTAAATTCATCAACTGATCAACAAGACCAGTTAAGAGGTAATTGTTTAGATTTTATTGGCATCAATGATCTTTTTAACACTAAATTATTCAGTATCATTTCATTAAATGAAAAAGTATTCATACGAGAAAACTTATTTTCAAAAGTTCTGTATAAGGATTTTGTGCAAGAAAATATTGATATTGCAAGTTTAATTTTTAAGCAGAAAATAAAGTCTAACATCAATGAGAATATTTATTTTTCTGAACATTACAACGGTAAAAACAGTGTAAAAACAATTATTGATGAACGACTAAATGCACGGGATTCTTCGGTCACTCGCTATTCAGATCAAATAATTGAGCATGTCATTTCAACTGAGAACTACAAACAAAAATTAAAAGTTAGTCAGATTGTGAATGATGATTTGTCAATTTCTGAAAGCATTAATCAAAAATTAAGAGTTAAACATTTCTTAAATGACATTCTTTATCACAATGACTTGGTTTCAGAAAAGAGTTATGCAAAGCAATTCATCAATGACCTAGTTTTTATAGATGAAAGCGAGCACTTAACTAATTATGGACATGCATGGACAGCAAATGTTGATACATGGGCGATGAGCCGATATCAGGACTATGGATATAGTGAGCTTGCTGTTGTTGATGGTGTTCTGTATGGAATAGCTGAGGATGGCTTATACAGGCTTAATTCTGAAACATTCATTGAAGGCAAATTAGTCACTGGTCAACTGGATCTAGGTCGTAGCAACTTGGTCCACCCAACAGGTGCTTACCTAGAATATGAACTTGCTGGTGATACAAAATCGTTGCAGGTTGGTGTTATCTCTACTCAAAGTGGAGTCAAACAAACCTATTTCTATAACCTTCCAAAAGAATCATCAAATTATCTTACTAATGGCCGTGTGCTTTTTGGTAAAGGATTGCGTGGTCGGCATTTCAGTTTTGAAATCAAAATTGGTGGTCTATATGGATATATCA
>JAVXBC010000092.1:0-11053 GCA_036660195.1 Acinetobacter sp. | reverse complement strand
CAGCGGAGCGATAGCACCCATATTCAGGAGTTTTTTTTATGCCGTATCGAGATTTTGATCAGATGGAAGATGCCATGTTTCCGCAGCGTGAACCGATCAAGCCAATGATGCAGAGCTTAGGTCTCAGCAATGCACCGACCACTTTAGCTGTGCTGGGCATGTCGTTGGCAAAGTCATTGGGCTATTCACCTTTCATTGGCGGGATTGCAGGAGCCATGCTGGGTGGCGTGATTCTCGTGATTGCGGATCAGACACAGGCCGCTTGCCGTCCTCCATTGCACAAATAACACGTATCTAATTTCTACTTCTTCGCACATTTCAAAATATTCATTATTTACAATCAGGATTATTTTATGGCACATCAACTTGAACAAATGGCCTATGTAGGCCAAACCCCTTGGCATGGCTTAGGCAACCCACTGACTCAAAACCAACCGATTGAAGTCTGGGCACAGCAAGCGGGCATGGACTGGCGGATTGAATCCTCTAACGTCAGCTATATGGCTCAAAATCAACGGGGTCAAAGCATCATCATGCCCTATGAGGAACAACGGGTGTTATACCGTTCTGACACGCATGCACCGTTATCTGTAGTCAGTCAGCGTTATCAGGAAGTGCAACCGAAACAGATTCTAGAGTTCTACCGAGACCTCACTGAACAATCAGGCTTTGAGTTAGAAACCGCTGGGGTGCTGAAAGGCGGGAAGAAATTCTGGGCTTTAGCACGAACAGGACAGACTTCTGCTTTAAAAGGCAAAGATGTCAGCAATGGCTATATTCTCTTAGCCACAGCTTGTGATGGCACCTTAGCGACTACCGCACAATTTACCTCTATCCGTGTGGTATGTAATAACACCTTGGCGATTGCCTTGAAAGGACAAAACTCAAGTGCAGGTATCGTCAAAGTCCCACACAGTACCAAATTCGATGCGCAAAAGATTAAACGACAATTGGGGATTTCAGTTCGTGCATGGGACGAGCACATGTATGAAATGAAACAACTCAGTCAACGTAAAGTCACACAGACAGAAGCAGCAGCTTACTTTGATGCTGTGTTTAACAACACTAGCCTAAGCAATGCGGACCAAGACGAGGGCATTATTCAGTTCTATCGTAATGTGGCATCACAAGCTAACCACACAACGAAAGCTGACAACAAGACTGAACCGAATGGACGAGCAATGTCTAAAGTCATGACCATGTTTAATGGACAAGGCCGTGGCGCAGAACTCAGTTCAGCCAAAGACACTGCTTATGGCTTGTTGTGCTCAATCACGGAATTTGCAGACCACGAGCGACGTGCCATGAGTCAGGATTATCGCTTAGATTCAGCATGGTTCGGTGCAGGCGCAGGCCTTAAGCAACGTGGACTCGAACAAGCACTACGTTTAGTTGTTTAAGTTTCGATTCAGATTCAGGATTTAAGATCAGGACATGAGATCAATATGATCCTGTAAATCTCCCTAAGCCCAAACACCTCTTTGCCACATCTCCAGATGTGGCTTTTTTTATGCCCAAAATTTAACAATGACAGGAAATCAATATGAACTCAGCCGTAATTCACCCAAGTCACACCAAAGCCAATATCCATGCCGACCGTCCAAAACTGTTTACCGCAAAACGTTTCGTAGAGACGAAAAATATGACTCAAGCCGAATGGCTCGAAGTCCGTAGACAAGGCATTGGTAGCAGTGACTGTGCCGCAGCCTGTGGACTCAATCCCTATATGTCGATGTTAGAGCTGTGGATGATCAAGACAGGTCGGATTCAACAAAACATTAAGGATGAAAGCGAAGGTCACGCACCTTTATATTGGGGCAAGCAGTTAGAGCCGCTCGTTGCTGAATACTACAGCATGCATACCAACTATAAAGTGCGTCGAGTCAATGCCGTATTACAACACCCTGATCCCGATAAGTATTTCATGTTGGCTAACTTGGACTATTCCGTGGTGGGTAATGCAGAGGTTCAAATACTGGAATGTAAAACCGCAGGGGAATATGGAGCTAAGCTCTGGCGCGATGGTGTACCGCTCTATGTCCTTTGCCAAGTACAACACCAATTGGCAGTCACAGGCAAACAAGCGGCACACATTTGTGTGCTGATCTGTGGACATGAAACCCGCATCTTTAAAGTAACCCGCTCAGAATCCGTGATTCAACACATCATCAATGCTGAACGTTACTTCTGGGAATGTTTAGAAAAGGATACCCCACCTGAAGCGGATGCCAGTGAGTCGGCAGCCAAAGCGCTACAGTTACTTTATCCAGAACATGTACCACTCTCTACGACAGACTTATCTGAAGATGAGCAAGCCAATCAACAGTTTGAACAACTGATTCGAGTGCGTAATCAAGTTGAGAAATACCAACAGCAATTTGAGCTACTCAAGCACCAATTGCAAGGCCAGATGCAAGAGGCTGAGCGTGCCACCTTTAAAGCGGGCTCAGTGACATGGAAGAAGTCAAAAGACTCGATCAGCTTGGATAGCAAGGCTTTACTCAAATCACACCCTGAATATCTCAACCAGTACCCACAAAGCAAGCAGGGCACACGGCGTTTTAACATCTATTGCCATGATGACTAAAGGCTTTATTCAACTCAGCGCATATCTGCAAAAAAGCGCAAAACAGCCCCCGCTCCCTGTAAGCACCGAGGTACTTACAGAGAACAAAATGGACTGAATTGCGCAGATGTTTATGCATTTGAAAATAAATGATTTCTACATATCAACCAGACAACAGTCAAAAATAACTTGAGGACATCAATATGATTAAAGGTTTAGCCATCACACCGCCAATACTAGGACGGATCAGTATCGGTAAAATGGTAGAGAAAAATGGTAAGCGCCTGCCTGAAAAAGATGACCAATTTACCATTACTAGCCAAATCCAAAATAAAGAGGGTTGGGTCAAACACCCCTTAGATGAGCAACTACGAGCTAAAGCTCAAAATCAAAAACTCAGAAGCATTCCAGTCCGCATGATCTTTAATGATCCTGAGCTGAACTTACGTGCAGAGTACAGCTTATTTGACCGACAGACAGGGCGTCCCGTGTGTATCGGCAATGGTGAAACTTGCCAGCGCTTAACCAATCAAGGGGTTGAGCATCATCCATGCCCATCTCCTGATTTATGTTCATTGGCACAAGGAGGATTGTGTAAACCCTATGGCCGGCTGTATGTGAATTTAGATGAGTCGGATGAGTTTGGGACTTTCGTTTTTAGAACCACTGGTTTTAATAGCATTCGTACCTTAGCTGCACGACTCAGTTACTACCATGCAGCATCGAATGGATTGCTGTCCTGTTTACCGCTACAACTCACACTTCGAGGTAAGTCCACCACACAAAGTTATCGAACTCCTGTGTATTACGTGGATCTGATTTTACGTGAAGGCATTCATTTACAAGAGGCGATTCATACAGCCAAAGAAATTGATCAAAAAAGTAAGCTGTCAGGTTTTAACCAAGCTGCTTTGGATCAGATGGCTCGGCAGGGTTATGGCAATGCGAAATTTGAAGTAGATGGGGAGGAAGGCGAGGTGATTGTTGATGAATTTTATGTTGAAAATTCACCACAGCAAGAGCAGAAAAAAGTTCATGACTTCAAGCAAGTGCAGGATGTTCAGAAAGGTTTGCAGCAGTCTGTCAGCGTAGTGAATTGAGGCCTAAGTAAAACGCGAAAGTTAATTTTTACGAATCGCTCAATCATTTGAGCGAATTGCCGCTCGCATTAAAAATCAGGAGTAAACATCATGAATGCGATCACAGGCCAAACTTTTGTAATGAATCAAATTATTAATTTGAAAGAAGTCATTCAATTCACAAGTATTAGTCGGGCAAAAATCTACGAAATGATTAATGACAGTTCAAGGTATTATGATCCAAGTTTTCCCAAACCAGTGCGTTTAAGTGAGTCGCGTATTGGTTGGGTTGCTTTAGAAGTTCATCAATGGATTGAAGCTAAGATACAAAGTCGTTAAACGTGGGAGCGAGAGCTCCCTTATTTTTTCGTATTTTCACTCGTGTAATGCTGGTTTAGTAACGGTTTCGAATTCAGTATATATGTCTGGATGGTTTTTAATTAAATAATTTTTAACATTGTTGTTTGAAAGCAACTTTTTTAAATAACCAGTCGCTAAAACCAAGTTTAAAGTATCTTGAGCATAATCTTGCTCAAGAATTTTAAACTGGACATGTAAATTAGCTCGATCATTTTCAATTTTTTTAATCGCTTCGAATGAATTATCCATTTTCTTTATTTTTTTTGTTGGTTCTTTAAGCATACTTGGTTCGGTTGTCATCAGGAGAGCCTTTGCATAAGGTACGGTTATGTTATTGAGAGATAGCATTAGCTCTGCACATTCAATTTGTCTCAGGGGTTTCATTTTTCTAAGAAGAGGGAAAATGTTAGGAGAAATTTCACGATTTTTCAGTAATTCAATCACTTCAGGACAAATACCATTCAGTAAATTCATTTTGGTACGAATAGCTCTGATGTCTATATTTAAGGCAGTAGCCAGACGCTCTTCATTGACACCGTGATCTATTGCCCGTCTAATCATGAAGTGTTCTTGAATGGTAGTTAAGCGATTGATTTTTTTATTGTAAGTGTAGTTCTCATCATCTGAAGAGAGTAAGCAGGGGATTAGGGTATAACCTAATTCTTTTAAAATTTCAAAGCGTATATGTCCATCCAATAAAATATACTGAGCATTTGTGTTTGCTGAACTTACTATAAGGGGTTCAATAATCCCAATATCTTTAATTGAAGCCTTGATTTGCCCATATTTTTTTGTATAAACCGTACTTTTAAGTATGGTTTTGCTTAAAAGAAGTTGGCTAGGTTTAAGGTATAATAGGGTTAGTTGAAATGCGATATTTACCTCTTGCATATGTACATCCTATTTTTCAGCTAATTGAACTTCTAAATATTGCGGTAAGGTATCGAGTGATTCAGCCCGTAATAAATTAAAGAAATTTTCATCTTTTCTTAAATGGGATATAGCACCAGCGATAAATGCCAATACTTGCTGAGTATGGTTTGCCCTTTTGACAAAGTTGTGTACCCGTTCCACTTCTTTTTGATATGTTTTAACAACATCATTTGCAGAAATTTTACTTGTTCTGGAATTCGGGGCGTAGCTTAGATTTTTACCTACCAATTGCCTTCTTTCGATAACTCTTTTCGCTTGTAAAAGTTGATGCCCTTTTAGGTCGCCACTTTCATATGCTTCTTGTAAAGCAATTTGAATATCTGAATTGTTGTCAGTAGTTTTTGAAATATTCAGGGCAACGCTGAGCGGAATTTTCTTTTGTTCAACAGCATAAAGTAATCGTTCCTCACCATTTTTTAATAAAGTTAAAATGCCTTGAATATACTCAGGAACTAATCCGGTCTTTTTAGAGATAGCATGTTTGTCATAACCTAAATCTGACAGGCGTTCTATACAGCTTAAAAACTCCATCGCACGATGTTGGCGTCTAGCTATATTTTCAACCAGACTCATGATTAAGGCTTCTTCTTTGTTTACATCAATGATGCGAGCTGGGATTTCTGTTGCTCCAAGCTGCTTAAATGCTTGGATTCTTCCTTCACCGCAAATGAGTTGATACGGTCGGTTTCGATTAGATATTCTGGTGACAGTGATGGGTTTTTTCAGCCCCACGGTACGGATACTTTCTACAATCTCAGCGAAGACTTTTTCATTCCGATCTCTTGGGTTTAAGATTTCAATATGTTCGATTGGAATCATAGAAACAGGTGCATTCGAGTTGCTTTCTAAGCTATATATTTCCATTTGACACGCTCCGCCATTCCAAATAAGTAGTTCAGGTTTTCAAATCTAAAGCTTTCTAATTCGACAGGATTGAACTCACCAAGACTGATCTTGTCACACATGAAATCCAGTCTTGGCAAAAGGTAATAATCTTTTATTGCTGTGTTAGTAGCATCCAAGCGAACAACAACGGTGATGTCTGGGTTTAGTATGGTGTCGAACCGTACTTTCCAGCGATAGTTACCGCTGTTTAATTTATGGCAGCGGGTTAGAACTAAGGAAATACTGATTTCATCATTGATGAATATAAGGTCACTTAACGGGTCTTTTTGAATGTGGGCGCCATTTAATTTTGCCATTTCACTAATCACTTGCTGCGTGATTTCAGGGTGTAGTTTTCGTAAGAACTTATTTATTTCGACATAGTGAAAGTCTCGCTCAGGTTTAAATCCAATGAGTTCATAGGCCCTGAGTAAACTTCCGAAACGATTAGAGTAGACTCCAGTCTTTGGCGTAATTTCTGATTCATTGATTATTAGACCAGAAAGAAAGCCATGCTTTTGATACAAGGTTTTTAATAAGTCTAATAATTCTTCATCAGTATATTTGCGTGAGCGTTCACGAATTATACCTTGAGCGGTGTAGAACACGTCTAGTGGTACAATAGCGTCAAATGCCTGATCTTTTCTAATCCATTGTTCTGTGGGGTTGGAAACATGTGCTTTTTTAAGTTTAAAAGAGGTTTTATTGAAGACATTATTACCAATGTACTTTTCGTTAGTGAGGACTTCATGAACCGTATTTCGTGTCCATGCACGGTTAAAATCTGTCTTAATATTTTCTGAATTTAGTTTTTCTGCGATTTGAGATTCGGATAAGTTGTGTTGAATAAACCATTCGTAGATTTGGTGTATAACTTTAATTTCTTCTTTTGGACCCGCGACAAGAATGACACGATCCATTTGAAAGCTTTTGTGTTCACCCATTTTAAGTAAAGTTTTGAAGTTTCCTTGCTGATCGATCAGTGCGCGTCTTAGACCATAGCCAGCAGTTCCACCTTGTCTAAAGCCTAATTCGATCAAGCGGCATTGACCAATAAAAACTTTATTGGAGAGTTCACGGCTATATTCGCCAGCCATTGTCCGTTTAAAGCTTTTCATAACGGTTGTGAATGGAGTCCCATCATTTGCGAATTGTTCTGCACAATAAATGATTTGGATCCCTGCACGTTTACAAATATATTCGTAATAGGCACTTTCATCAGCATCTTGGAAACGTCCCCAGCGGCTTACGTCATAGACTAATATGATCTTAAATTCAATTTGACGGGATTCTACATCTTGGATTAATTGCTGTAGCCCAGCTCTTCCACTTAAACTTAGCCCGCTCTTGCCATCATCCACATATGTTTTAATAATTTTGATATTGTGTTTTTGAGCATACTCTTGAATTTTATCGGATTGGTTCAAGGTCGAATATTGCTGATGATCGGTAGACATGCGGACATATTGAGCCGCCCAAATAGGGTGCTTTGATTCAGAGGTTTGTTGTTGTGTAGAGTGGGAAGAATCCATAACAGAGACCTAAGTAAAATTTAAAAAAGATAAAAATTAATTGGGTTAAAGCTGCTTACGATTTTTTTGAGAAATATATGGTGGAAAATAGCAGGAATGCCAGAGTCAGGTCATAACTTATAAGAGAATTACTCTAAGGCTTCTTTATGACGTTTTTATGAAATTTGAGTGAGCTTTACCCATAGATCAGTATATGATAAGAACTTGTTTTAAAAATATTTTTTTAATTATCTGGATGAGAAATTAAATCTTTTGTAGCAAAATAACAAAAAATTTTTGTATGGATCTACGCTATATAAATTTAAAGATAGCGTAGATCTTGTAATTTAAAGTGACAAAAGCATACAGGGTATTTAATTAATTTTATTATTTAAATCAATCAAATACTTGATGGATTGACCGAGTGCATAGCCCAAAAGTGGTGGAACAGCATTACCCACTTGCGTATATTGTGGTACTTCAAATTTGCGCATCTGCCCACCTGTTGTCACTTTAGACAGGAATTTAAAGTTATCTGGAAAAGACTGGATACGCGCCATTTCACGCACGGTAAGTGTTCTTAAATCGCTATAGTGGCATGCATCATCTGGAATAGATAAAGCTGCCGGTGCAGGTTGATGTGGTATCAAGGCTTTTTGTGTTTGTTTTTTAGTTTGATGAACTTTTAAATATTGAACCAAATCATCACAGCTATAAAAACGAACCGGCTTACATTCATCATTCAAGAATTCTAACTGATGTAATTCATTAAATGCTTTTTCCGAGATATTGTCTGCGATCCCCTTCAAAACTTGCTGTACTTCTTTCTTTGTTTCTTTCGAAACTGCATTTAAGTTTTGATATAGCTTAAAACGCTTCTGGACATGAATACCATTGGCTCTTAACTCATAATTACTTATTTGTTCGTGATCTGCCAACAGCGGATTAAATAGCGTATCTAGTCGAGCGACATACGGTGATTTCTCAATTTTTTTTGTAATCGATAAATCCTGAATGGCATCTTGAACAGAGATTTCTTTGCCTTTATAAGCAATTAACGGCTTTAAGAATGATTGAGTAAAGAATTCGGTATCACTATCTACATCGTAAAAATCTAGATGTCCGTATTCAAGTTCCGGATTAGATTTCACTTTTTCAAAGAATTCAAAACAGCGATTAAATGCCGATTTCTCCACACTATTAAGCTTATCAATGATGTTCTTAAATACATCAACACGCATACCCAATAAGATAAATCTAGGTCGGTTTTGCGCTACACCGGCATACTTTGCATTTACGTGTAAACACAAGGGAATATAGTCCATGCCGGCAAAAGCTTTAGCTACTTCATACCAAGCATAAAATTGACCTTTTTCAGTGTTAAACGCTCTTAAAATCCCGGTTACATTTTCTAGAAGAACAAACTTAGGTTGAGTTAGTCCAACAAATTTCGCAAATTCCCACGGCAGAGTATTTCTTTCATTACCTAACTGACGTAAGCCAGCCATACTAAAGCTTTGACATGGGGGGCCTCCAGAAACCAAATCTAATCCATTTGGTAAACCTTGATCTTGGATTTGTTTTAGTAACTCTGGAGACTGTCCCATCAATTTATTTAATTCAACAATACTGCCGACTAATAATTTTTTATTCAGCACTGTTTCTGATGAAATGTCCGTATATCCATCTTCTTCTATTGGGGGATAAGCCTTTGGATTTTCCCGAAGCCTTTTATTCATTTCTTTTTTTGAAAAACTTGAATTGATCCACAGTGCATGTTCTGGTGCATTATTTCCATCTAACTTTTCATTGAAAAAGTTATAGGAAAATGTCTCTGCTGCCATTGGAGACAATTCATTTGCAATGACGAGGTTATATCCTGAAGCTTCGAGTCCTAGAGACAAACCACCACAACCGGCGAACAATTCAATATAGTTCAAAATAAACTCTGATAGATTTTTAAAAACAGCCTTATTCTAAAGTACACTTAGCTAAAAATCCAGGGCTTATCTCTATTAAAAAATGAATCAAAGAACTCCCATACTTTTAACGACTGAACAAAATCAAATTTCTCTCAAAAACCGCCATTATTTAGCTCAAAAAGGCATTGATTATGGCTTGTTATCTATTACCCAAACTGGTCTAGATAAGTCGATTATGGATGCCGTAGGTTCATTACGTGCCTATCTTAAAGAACAGCAATATCATGACTATGATAATCAATCGCAAGGGACTCCCTATAAAGTTCTAAATCCTTGTTTTTTAGTTGTCTCTGATAGTGAAGCTCAAAATCAGAAAGTGAGCTTATACCGCCCTGAGACAAAAAAAGGTGATCCTCGTATTTGGATCTACGGCTTAAAAACCTGTGCTCAACCCGGCGATGAAATTGCTTTAATTATCGATAAAGGTGAGCTTTATATTTTCAATATTTCAAAGCTAGACTTATCGGCGAACCAAGTTCTAGCTCAAATTGTGAATGACTATGAAGCCGTGGCAAATGAGCTACTTGGATTACTACAAGCATTAAGCAAGAAAGGCCCATTACGAGCAATCATGAAAGGCGATACGGCGATTGGCATGACCATTGAACATGCTTTAGGTATTCCAGCTAACTCATCACCATTCCCGGATTACAAAGGAATTGAACTGAAATCATCGCGTTTAAATAAGGCTTCCAACCGTACCAATCTATTTGCACAAGTTCCGGATTGGTCTATTAGTACACTTAAAAGCAGTCAACAAATTGTTGATAAATATGGCTATGAGCGTGGTGGTGACTTAAAGCTATACTGTACTTTAACAGCCAATAAATACAATTCTCAAGGACTGGGCTTTGACGTAGATTTCAATAATGACGTATTAAATGAAATTCATATTCAAGATGGCTCTGTCGTTAGTTGGCTTGGTCAAACCCTTAGAAATAAATTGCTCGAAAAGCACCGTGAAACCTTCTGGATTAAGGCAGATACTCATATAAACAATGACGATGAATTCTTCACGCTTAGATCAATTACACACACCAAGAATCCATTAGCTAGTCAGTTTTTGCTTTTAATGGAGCAAGGGATCATTACAATGGATCATTTGATTAAGCGGAAAAATATGACAGGCAATGCAAGTGAGAAAGGTCCTCTATTTAAAATTAGACCACAACATTTGGGGCTGTTGTTTCCAGAACCTCAAGAATTTTATTTAGCAGAGGAATAATAAATTTTTCATTAGAGGTGGGTTCAGTGAAATATATTCTTTAACTTGTTTGCATTGGTCATGTAAATACTTAATCAATTGAAACGTAGGTCAAAGCTCCTGTTCATCATCTGACCTTTGCCTATTAGGACAAGGCGGCTTAAATGAGTCGCGTATTGGTTGGATTACTTTGGAGGTTCATCAATAGATGAGGGTAAGTTACAAAGTCGTAAATAAACTGGGAGTTTTTTTTACGGCCTTTTTTGAATAGCATTTAAAGAATTTGAGTACCTTGATGCAGCAATTTAGCATACAAAGATATTAAAAATAATGGATTTAAGTAATTTATTCTTAGCCTAACCTGTACTTGCTCAAACCCGGGCTGACAGTTCTCTATTTCTTAGGGCGTGTCCTCATTTGAAAAATTGGTTTTAAAGGTTTAAAAGAGTGATTTAACCTCTTTTTATTTGTATATTTCTCAATGGCACGCACTCTACTCACCGATGATATTTGGCAACAGATTCAATCTACTA
>JAVXBC010000091.1:0-11060 GCA_036660195.1 Acinetobacter sp. | reverse complement strand
CGCAGTTTTTACCCTCATGCTTGAAGGATTACGCAGCTTTAAAAAGAATCGTAAACTTGCAACATAGGCATTTTTTATGCATATTTTCATCTAGATCGCTTAAGTTTATTTGTCTAGAAACTAGTTGGTGCTGAATCGAGAACTGACTTTCTGATCGTATTTAAATGGCTATTTAACTCTGTAGCTTATGTTTTGATAACTCATATTTAAAACGACATAGAGTGAATTACAGTGAACTTTTTAAATGATGATGCTGCCTCACAATACTATTCAATAAACTGGAAAAATTGATTGCAGGTTGGCTATGCAAATCTGCCTTGAAGGCAATACCGAGTCCAATCGTAGCGGTCTTATTCTTCAGGTATTTATATTTAATCCCTTCAATTTTGAGCTGTTGGGTGGACTCAGGCACCAAAGAAATGCCCAAATTCGCCGCAACCAACGATAGAATTGAAACAATCTGAGGGGCTTGCTGTCCAATTTTAGGCGTGAAGCCATGCTGTTGGCAGCTATTTAAAATCGCGGCATACAGCCCCGCACTCACCTCTGGTGGAGAGACAATGAAGCTCTCATGCTTAAATTCTGCCAAATCTATTACCTCATCTTCTGCGGGATATTGAATCGGCAAGGCTGCAATCAATTTTTCATCGATCAAATTACGAATCGTAATGGCTTTAGGATACTGCGCAGGTGGTCGCACAATCGCAATGTCTAATTCATTATTCAACAAACTCTCAATCAAAATCAAAGAATTGGCTTCTTTTAATACCAAATTCACCTGAGGGTATTGCTGTTGAAATGCTTGAATAGCTGTTGGAATTAAAGAGTTTAAAATTGAGGTGCCTGTAAAGCCGAGCCGTAGTTCTCCCAATTCGCCATTTGCCGTACTTTGGGTCAATTTCACCGCATTTTTCAGTTGGTTCTGAACGGGCAAGACCATTTTAAGAAAAGTTTCCCCTGCTGGTGTCAAAGCTACACCATGAGAGTAGCGATAAAAAAGTTCTACACCGATTTCCCTTTCCAATTTTTTAATTTGCATACTCAACGGCGGCTGACTTATGCCGAGACGTAAGGCCGCTTTAGAGAAACTTTGCTCTTCCGCGATAGCAATAAAATATTGAATATTGCGCAGTTCCATATATTAAAGCTATACCATTATTGAGTTATATATATTATACATATATGTATGTAGTTATTAAAATAAAGCTTCTCTCCATTTTAAATCCGCCAAGTTATGAAACTGAGCTCTTCACTAGAAGCAGATTGGTCTACCCCTCAACAGCCGATTCCACAGACCATCAGCCAAGGTACAGTTGAATATAAAAGAGCGGGCATGGCGCTGTTTTTGTTGGGCTTTGCCAGTTTTTCACTGATCTATTGCGTACAACCCTTACTACCGAACTTAAGTCAGAGCTTCCATATTGCACCCAGTGCAAGTGCTCTAGCACTGTCCTTAACTACAGGCTTTTTAGCCATGTCAATCGTTCTATCCAGTGCCTTTTCACAAACATTGGGCAGAAAAGGCCTCATGTTTTTCTCGATGCTTTTGGCTTCTATACTCAATGTGGTATGCGCGGTTTCACCGAGTTGGCATGTGCTCATGGTTTCAAGAAGCTTAGAAGGTTTTGTCCTAGGTGGAGTTCCCGCTGTTGCAATGGCTTGGATTGCAGAAGAAATTAGTCCCAAAAACCTAAGTAAAACCATGGGGCTATATATTGCAGGCACAGCATTTGGCGGCATGATGGGACGTGTTGGCATGGGCATTTTGACCGAGTTTTTCTCATGGCGTATTTCCATGGCCATTCTCGGCGGCATTTGTCTGTTCTGTGCATTTGGTTTTTTGAAACTCTTACCCAATTCACGAAATTTCATTGCCCAACAAGGTATCTCTTTTAAGTTCCATCTACATGCATGGTATGCACACTTAAGTCATACACGGCTGTTAAAAATCTATGGGATTGGCTTTTTACTCACCAGTGTATTTGTCACGCTGTTTAATTATGTGACCTTCAGACTGTTTGCAGCACCGTATCATTTAAGCCAAACCCAGATTAGCCTCATTTTTTTATCTTATAGTTTGGGTATTATTTCCTCTTCGATTGCAGGCAATATTGCAGACCGAATAGGCAAAAAGCAGGTAATGATTTTGGGCTTTTTGTGCATGCTCTTAGGTGTACTACTCACCCTTTCTGCCTCGTTGTTTTTGATTATTCTCGGTATTGGCTGTGTGACCACCGGCTTTTTTATTGCCCATGCCATTGCCAGCAGTCGTGTTGGAGAACTTGCAATATCCAATAAAGGTCATGCCACTTCTTTATATTTGCTTTTCTATTATTTGGGTTCAAGCATTGTGGGTGCGTATGGTGGAAATATCTGGCAAAGCCATGGCTGGAATGGCATCGTTATATTAAATATTTTTCTGATTCTAATTGCACTCATCGTTATTTTTTCAATAAAACCGCTTCATTCTCCATCTGTTACCCATTAGGAATATTTACATCATGCAACAACACTTATTTGTTTACGGTACTTTAGGACCAAACAAACCCAATGCTCATATTTTAGAAGTGATTGCTGGTACATGGAGCAAAGGCTCTGTGAAAGGTTTGCTTAAGGAAGCAGGTTGGGGAGCAGAACTTGGCTTTCCTGGGCTGATGCTGAATTCAGATGGACAAACTGTTGATGGATATATATTTAGTTCAGAGCAATTAGATACGCTGTGGAACAGCTTAGATGAGTTTGAAGGAAGTGAATATCAGCGTGTTTTAACTGAAGTCACTTTAGAGAATGGGCAAATACAACTCGCCTATGTCTATGCGTTGAATCATCTTGCATAAACCCAACCTTAGATACGATGCTAAACCCAAAATCAGATACATTAAATTGCAGTATTAAGGTTTGATCTTAGTGTTTTAAAAAGTCAGCTGAACCCAGCTGACTTTTTAAATATAAACTCAATTTACTCTTTATAATTTTGCGTACTGTAGTGTTCGACAGGCAAACGCGTTAACACTTTTTGCCCTTTAGCACCCGGCATACCTTCTACATACTGTAAAAAGGCTTCAGCATAATCTAGACCCACATCGATTCGACGTGCCCCAGTAATGCCCTTTAAACTGGTATAAAAGTCTTGACCATCGGCAAGGAAATTAATGGTAATCACTTGATAGGTCTGATTTACATTTAAAGGTAAATACTGACCATCAGCATTTCGCACCTGTAAGTTCGATACACGCCGGCCTTTGGCTTGGGTTAAATCGACATCCCACTTTAAGCCCCCTGTATATGGATAACTGCCAGTGTTATTCAAAGCTACGGCATCAATCGCATCTTCTAAAGTTGACTTAATTTCCTGCCCTGTGGCTTGTAATTGCACCAATGTATTTTTAAAGGGTAAGACAGTATAAATTTTCTCAACCGTAATATCGCCTTGGGGTACATCAACCCTAACCCCACCACCGTTTTGAATGGAAATATCTGCATTAAAATACTTTTTGCCTTGCTGTAAAAAGGCTTCTGCTACCAACTGTTGCACATCTCCACCATGTTGATTGGTAAAGTCGGCTTTATTACAAATATCACCGAGGCTTGAGCGTGAAGTATCTTTGGTTGTTCCAGGAACGCGACGTAAGCAAAGATTGCTTTCAGCCCTTGCCACAATTTCTTTGCCCAATAGATTTTTAGCCACTTTATACGGTTCTAAAATACTTAAAGCCGTCGTATCAGGCTGTACAATCCGTAAAGCATTACTATTTTCGACATCCTGTTTGATGTGTACAAGTTCAGTACTGGTTAGTGCGACAGCATCTTTTACAGTACGTTTAAAATTATCGCCAATCAATACATTGGCCTTGCCTGCGCAAGCATCAACTTTACCATTGGCGTCAAAATTGACTTTTAACTGACCCACGACATAAGCATATTGCCATGCTTGAACCACACAAACCTGATCACCCTCTTTATTTTTCAATACGGTTGGATAGTCGCCCTCAGGGGTAATGCCATAATTCTTTAATTTTGCATCAGCCAATAAAGTATGCGAGTCCCCACCAACAATTACATCGACGCCAGATAACTGCGTAGCCAGTTCTTTTTCTGCACCATAACCCAAATGAGACTGCACGATAATTTTATTAATCCCTTGTTGCTTTAGTTCATCAATATATTTTTGTGCTGTGGTGACTTCATCCTTAAACAAGGTATCTGAGTTTGGGCGTGATGCATTTTTAGTTTTATTGGCAATGGTGAGGCCAATCAATGCAATTTTTTGGCCTTCTTTTTCCATAATGGTATAAGGTTTAACGAGATCAGTTCGATACAGCGGAGAACCTGCACCAAACTCAACATTTGCACTGAGTACTTGAGTTTTCGTTTTACAACTGCCTTTGTTGTTTAAGAAACCCATAAATTTTTGCAGGCCCGTATCTGTATTATCAAATTCATGATTACCTAAAGTCAGTGTATCAAAACACACCGTATTCATTAGATCTGCTTCGGCCTCACCCTCTTTCAAGGTAAAATAGAGATCACCAGTAATGGCATCTCCCGAATGAATTTTGATTGCATTTTTTTCACGATTGGCCAACTCATTGATCAACGCAGTCACCCGCGCAAAACCACCATTCGCAACTTGGATTTCTTCACGCTTCCCTGCTGAGGTTTCTAACATTAATTTGAGCGTCTCCTCATCTAAATGTGAGTGGCTATCGTTAATGTGGATGAGATTCACCTCAAATGCTTTATTCTGCTCAACGGGCGCAGTATTGTCTTTGTTATCATCATTACACCCTACAAGTAATGCACTGAAAAATAATAAACCACAGGTCAGACCTGAAGTTTTAACGGCCTTATTTCGAATAATCACAGCTGTCCCCAATGTTTATTTATTAAACAACCATCATGCAAGGACACCATTTAAAATTCGTGACACGTGTAGAATATTCTTGCTGATATCTACATATTTTTGATCTTTATACGGTTTTTTTATTCTTATGTAGCGCTAATTTTACCAAGTGATTAAATATGACTCATTTATCCGATCATTATGTAATATAGATCATAGTAATCAACGTTATATTTCCCTATATTAGTCATATAACTATTGATAATGATCCTAGTCTCATGGAGACAAAAAATCATGAAACTTTTTAAATATTCTTTTGCAATTTTAGCCGTCATTTCTGTTTCGGCTTACACCATGAGTGAGCGCCAATCCACACAGTTTCAAGTGAAAATGCAAGTTACTGAAATCTGTGATATTGGAACAGGAACCACGTCGGATATCGATTTTGGTACAGTGACACGTAACGCGCAAAATGTACAAGCTACAGGAAGTTTAAACGTACACTGTACTAATGGCACGCCATATAACATTGCTTTAAATGGTAATGGCCGCTTAAGACATAATAATGATATTTCTATACAAATCCCTTACCAGTTGTATCAAGATGCCGCGATGAGTAAAGAATGGGGCAATATTGCAGACAATCGTTTGTCTCAACAAGGTACAGGACAAACGCAAAATATTACCATTTGGGGGAAAGTACCAAATGCCAATGTTCCAGCAGGTCAATATAGTGACAAAGTGACTGCAACCATTACCTATTAGGACACTACAAGCTTAATAAGTTAAGGTTACCGTAATTGTGTCAGAATATTGTCCAACACTACTGATCGGTTGCACTGGAACAGCTGCATATACTGGAATAGTTTGACTATCTACCACATAAAAAACATTGCCTTGCCAAGTTTGAGAATGGCTTGCATCTTTATATAAATTGTATTGAATATAACTTCCTACAGCATTTCGCATTCTTCTTTGAGTACCTAGGGCATTGATACCATTATCCAAACTAACTTGCATACTGGTTCCCGCTGGGCAAGCCAATCGTATGAGACCTGAACCGAATAGTGGATTTTTCAAATGTTCGACTGCCCCAAAGTCAATATCGGTTGCAGACTGAATCAAACAGCTATTTTCATAGTTAGAATTAACGACTATATGATTCGTCGCCATGTTTTGACTTCCAAGCACTTCCAAATCCGTTGGTGCTTGCATTCCGTATCGAGAAGAAAAATAGAGTTTTAAGGTCGCATTGTTAGTTTTATAGAAAGCTGCGGGTACATTTTGCCCAGCTAAAACCTGACCATAGATTTTGATCAAACCACTTTGATTTCCTGCATTTGCACTGACTTGAAAAGTCTGACATTGAGCTTGATTTTTAAAGTCAGAAGCTGGTAGCTTCCGTGTACGAGCGGCATCATAATACAACTGATAATTGAGCAAAGGTGCTGGATAAATATCATAACTAATCATGCTGCGTGGATCATTTCCAGCTGGACTCGTATTATCTACAACCAAGCACATTTTATAGGTGATGGGCTGACTCCAATTAGAATTACAAGTAAACGTTACATCCGTTGAAACAGTCGAAGAGCCTTGGGCATTCGCTGTACCTAAACTTAAGGTTGTTCCTCCAACCCAGCAACTCTCGGCAGCATAAACAGGTGAATAAAAGAAACTACAGCCTAAAAATAAAAAGCTGACAGGAATAAGGCGTTTCATTAATTTTTTCACTTTGAAAACATCATTTAAATTCATTGGCATACGATTTTCCCCAAATCACTATAACCATTTAAATTTTCAATATCAGGTAACTTCACGCGACACTGATTGAGTTGATCGCCTATATATAGCGTATTGCTTTTTACATTATCTAAATACACCATACCCTCATGCGCTACAATCGTCGTCGGTTGCTGTGTCGGATTCTCTTGCCAAACTGAAGTGCCAACACTTAAATTTTTCCCTTGGGAATCGACCGCTTGAAATTGAACAGTTTTCACTTGATACATTGGGAAACGAATAAATACCCCACTCGACTGTCGAGGTACCGCATCTTGCTGTGTAGTTTCAATTTTTAAGTTGATAGGCAAATCCAAAGTATCTACCACTACACTGTTGTGTTGATATGGATTTAAATGGTCAAGTAATAAATAACCTTTCCGATTTGTTTTACCTATTAAACGATTTTCTAAACGTACTGGTACATCTGCAACTTGATCTGTTGAGACAATTGCAAATGAGCCATTACCCAATCGTTTAGGCAGGAATGTATCTTTTAGAATGACCACTCCACCATTTACAGAAGCATAAGCACTAGTATTATTTTGTTGATCTGATGCGGTATGTTGAACATTCAACTGTGCTAAGCCATAACGTCCCAAATAATCAAGTTGTCCCTGAAACTGTGAGTATTGTTCAGTCTGATTCGCTAAAGCTTGCCATCCTAAACCACCTTGGTCTTGGTCCACTGCATGTAGGACATTGAGTCCGATTTGGTTTTGATCAATGCTACGCTGTGCTGTCATGGTTGCAGAACTGCGTTTTGCCCACGGAAAATTAAAAGACAAATAATAGCTATTTTCTTTATTTAAAAGGTCACGGCTATAGCTTAAGCCCAAGTTCATACGTCGCGGTAAAATATAAGACCAGTTGAGTAAAACAAAACGACTACTGGCTTGATCAACATACTCCTGCTGAATATAACTCCCACCAAACTGACCAAGCTGGGTATTAAACCCCATGTAAAATTGATCAGACTGACTGGCAAATGTCGCATCATTCAGACTTGCAATATCATTGAACTGTCCAAATTGACGTAAACCATTGTAGTTTAAACTGATTAGCGCAGAGTTCCAGCTATAGCCTAAACCTAGTAACTGCCCTTGTTCCTCAGGCGTATGGCTATAAGCATAAGAAAGGTTAATTTGCCCTGCGCGTTTACCTAATTGATAAACCGTGCCTAAACCTACTTGTTGCAGCTGTTCTGTCAGTTCAGCATGTGTCTCGACCGTAAACGTATTGCTCATGCCGTAACGATAACTACCATTAAAGGCTAGATCATCGGCATAATCAAAAGAAGAGACGCCATAATTAAGTTTCGGATAACCTAAATTCAAAGACCAATCATTTAAACCCTGTGCCAGTAAATGATTGGCTCGATACAAAGAAAAATTTTGGACTTGCTGCTGACCATTAATATCGGTAATGACCATTTGAGCATTACCTGCTCCTGTAATACTCGGTATCGTTTGTATATCGAACTGTCCTGGTACCACATTTTGTGAGGATTGCTTAATACCGTTAATAATCAGATCAATTTGTGAAGGCAAAGCCACCTGACCTTTAAAACTCATTAATGGCGTTGTCACCATATAAGGCTGTAATGCAAAATTTTTAGATATGCTTAAACCACTTAAACGTGTAGACCGCGTCCATGTAAGCGCATCAGTTTGAGCATCCCCCAGACGTAATCTAAGCAGTTGATCTGGAAAGTCTTTTTCCCAGTAAGTATCAAGTATTTGGCTATCGGTAAAAGTATGATCCCGATATTGATAGTTTCCTGACAGACTCAACACTCCATCAAACAAGCCCAAATAACGTAATTCATTCCAGCCATTAAAGGAAAACGTATCATCCGTTTGTTGAGCAAATGCTGTGTAATTAAGCAATGCTCCTTTTGTTTCTTGTAATGGGTTGATACTAGCCGCAGGTAATGCTTGATAGCCATATTGGTTTTGTCCACCCAACAACTCTATCGGGACTTGTATCGATATTTGCTGATTCAGATCATCATATTGATAGCTCAAACCATTGATTTGATCTAGGGCAATATAATTTACCTGATCAATGACAGTTTTCGGTGCATTCGTGTGGATAGCAAAATTATCTAAAGATGACTGATCAATATACAGCTGCTGACCCTGTTGCAGGAAGTGACCAATTTGAGACTGAACGGACTGATTCAGCTCTACATCCAAATACAAATCTTGTTGAACTTCGTTCACCAACTCTGGGGAATTCGACACTGCAAAAGCTGAAGGTGCTACCGCGATGATTACTCCTGCACATAGTAAGTCACCAATTCGAACACTCAATGATAGAACTCCCAGAAATATTCTATATCAAGGAGATATAGGAAGTTCTTGTTCACGAATATCCATATTCACTACAGCAACAAATTTTCCATTGGGTTTGACATTTATTGGAGTAGGAATAGACCACTGCATCGTTTGACCACTCAACACATAACCCATCAGTCCCATTTGTATCGGTGTTTTATGCCCTTGCGCATCCACATAAGCAAACTGGCTAAAACGTTTATAATGCTGTGACTGGTTGCTCACTGTTAACGTGTTTGTGCTGTATTTAAAAGTCATCCCTTTTAATGAAGTCAAACCTTGTTGAACGGGTTCAGAGGATGAAGCTTTAAAGAAAACAGGAATCGAATATTTAAGTAAAAGTTGAAGTCCACTTTGCTTTTCTAGTTGTGGATCTGGTAATTCATCCACGATTAAACGATAAGCCTGTTCAGATGAATTATTGCCTGGATTGGCACGAATGAGTCTGACAAGTTGTCTCTGACCTGCGGGAATCGTAAGCACCATAGGGCTCGCTATCAGGTCTTTGGATGGTGTCAAAATATCTTGATGATTACTTTGCGTCCACGTATTTACTCGAACTTGACCTCGGATAGCTTCATCTCCAGTATTGGTTAACCAGAGCTCTTTAACTTTTTCCTGAGGCGAAAATTCCAATAAAATAGGCGCAACCTGCAAGCTTGCAGCATTCGCCTGTGTCATAAAAATACTCGTTGCCAATACACCCAAGCTACACTTGCGTAGTACACTCGACAAACGTGTTGTATTTTTCATGCCGATACCCTTTTCTTTAAGAATATCTGTACGATAGCAAAAATTAATACGTTACTATAGCAGTAACCACGTCACTATATTTACCTGCTCGAACGTTGGTCGAACCTGATACTTTAGCAACGACTGGAATCGCTTGTACGCTACCAGAGCCAATACCCGAATATTGTTTATTGTTATTATTCCATTGATCTTTATCACTTGTATTTTGGAATAATTGGTAAGCGATACTAGATGATGAATCTGTCTCGTGAGTCATTTTCCCACTACCAGATAAACCTACGCTATAAGGCGTCTGACTAGTACAAGTTACGTTTAATGTTCCTGTCTTGTCATTTGCAACTACACCACTATTTACGCTGCCAAAATCAATATCAGTCGCATTGATTGCACATGTAGAAAGGACTTCGATTTTAACCTTAAAGTCTGTGCTTGCTGTTTTTGAAGTTGTAGCTGCATTCGATTGACCTGCTAAGACTAAGCCAGTAGTCGCCAATAATACAGTAGTGATAAAGTTTTTCATAAACGCCCCAAGTATTAAATCAGATAGCCAAAAAGCAATCGTCATGAACAACATTGCTTTTAATCTTTACCTTTTTAATTTGATGAAATTTCATACATATAAAAAAGCAAGTGTGAAAAATATCACATTTTTTTAATTTTTCAAGAGGTTTTGCTTTTTTTTAGCATTTTTTGTTATAAACATCATTCTTTATTAAAATAAGAGGTCGCAAGTAGGGTAATTTATATTAAGCTTAAAAACTCATTTTTTACATTTCCAATAAAAGCGATATCAAAAAAAAATACATTTATAAATTCATGTTAAATGCACACATTTGTGTTTTAGTATATAAATATTATGGTCTGTTATATCAGAAAGTTATCTTAAATTGCTGCCAAATACTGATCAAGATAATCTTTAAATATTTTTATAATCAACGATATAAATCAAAAAACTTATTCTTTTATAAAAAGGATTTCTCTTAATTCTTACTAAGATATTAGCAAAACCCTTCATCTTTGCTAAAACAAGAATCAATACTAGGGTTAGGCTTTGATCATTTAAAAATCATACTGTTCAATTAAACATTTAGGCTTTGGATAATTTCTATCCTAATAACCAGCTAATATCACATCATCTCTTTATAGAGTGAACTTCACTCTTAAATAAAAATTTTACTTAAATGCTCTCGATCTAAAATATTGTATTGCATCTATCTTCAAAAATTATTGAACACCTATTCGTCTATTATTTTTAATTTTTATAATACCATCATTATTCTACATGCAATTTTTCTAACCATGCCTGCAATCCAGACCAACTTTTAAAATCATCCACCGCACGT
>JAVXBC010000090.1:0-11199 GCA_036660195.1 Acinetobacter sp. | reverse complement strand
TTGACATTGTGTATTGTCAAATATGTGCTTTAATAAATTCAGTATGTTTACACGGTAGAACACGAAATGGAAAAGCAGGTTGATATTCTAATTATAGGTGCAGGCATTTCAGGGATTGGCTTGGGAGTGCATCTATCAAAAAACTGTCCACAACGTCAATTCGAAATTCTAGAACGTCGTGACAGCTTTGGTGGTACTTGGGATTTATTCCGTTATCCTGGAATTCGCTCAGACTCAGATATGTCAACCTTTGGCTATAATTTCAAACCGTGGGGCAAAGAAAAAGTTTTGGCGAGTGGCGCTGAAATAAAAAGTTATCTAAAAGATGTGATTAGTGAAAATCAGTTAAAAGATAAAATTCATTTTGGGCATCGTGTCTTGTCAGCCAACTATGACTCGACCCAGAAAAAATGGGTAGTTGAAATTGAAGATCAAAACAAGAAAAAGCAAACGTGGGTTGCGAATTTTGTCATGGGTTGTACGGGTTATTATAACTACGACCAAGGCTACGCGCCAAAATTCCCTCAGCAAGAAGATTTCAAAGGACAATTCATACATCCACAGCATTGGCCTGAAAACCTAGACTATACAGGCAAAAAAGTGGTCATTATTGGTAGTGGTGCAACGGCTATTACGTTAGTACCATCTCTCGTTAAAGGCGGTGCAGGGCATGTCACCATGTTGCAACGTTCGCCTACTTATATCGCAACCATCCCATCTATAGACATGATTTACGAAAAAGCACGTAAATTTATATCTGAAGAAAAAGTGTATGACTTTACTCGCGCTCGAAACATTGCAATGCAGCGTGCGATTTATGCTTTAGCACAAAAATATCCAAAAGTTCTACGTGGAATTCTACTTAAAGGGGTGGAGTTGCAGTTGAAAGGTAAAGTCGATATGAAACACTTTACCCCGAATTATAATCCTTGGGAGCAACGCTTGTGTGTAGTGCCCGATGGTGACTTATTCAAAGCCTTACGGAATGGTCAGGCTAGCGTCGAAACTGATCAAATTGAGAAATTTACTGCCAATGGCGTACAACTCAAATCGGGTAAACATTTGGAAGCAGATATTGTGGTATCTGCAACAGGATTGGAAGTTCAAATTTTAGGTGGAGTCAAAGGTTCGGTCGATGGTCAGCCAATGAACACCTCGAAACACATGTTATATCAAGGGGTGATGGTCAGTGATGTGCCAAATATGGCGATGATCATTGGTTATATTAATGCCTCTTGGACGCTTAAAGTGGACATTGCCGCCGAATATATCTGTCGTTTAGTCAATCACATGGATAAAAATGGCTACGATGAAGTGATTGCACCGAGTGATCAGGCAGAGTTTTTACAAGATACGGTGATGGGTGGGTTAACGGCTGGCTATATTGCACGCGCGGCTGATGTGATGCCAAAACAAGGTCGTCATGCACCGTGGAAAGTGACCAATAACTACTTGGCTGATCGAAAAGATTTGAAAGAAGCGAAGTTTAACGATGGTATTTTACAATTCCACAAACGTGACGAAAAGTTAAAATTGAAGCCTAAATTGGTATCTTAAAAGCTTTCTCGTTGTACTTAAAAACCGACACAATAGTGTCGGTTTTTTTGTGTTTAAAAATAGTTTGAGATACTTCTATTCAGGAAGAAATCGAGTATATTGAGGGCATTAAAATGACAGTTCATGGAAGATTTTGATGAAACAATGGATGATCTTGGCGACCGTTTTATTTAGTACTTTCGCCTTTGCAGATGATGCCAAAATAAAAGAAAGTATTGCCAAAAAATTAGTTGCGGTAGATGGTACGGAACAAGGCTTACAAGCCACAGATAAAGTGATTTTAGAGCAAATTCAGATGCGTTTGCCGAAAGATCTTCCTGCCGATTTTTATAGCGATTTAAGCAAAAATCTCAATAGTGAACAGCGTGAACAGTTTATTGTGCAACGCTACGCAGAAACGTTTAGTCAGAAAGAATTACAAGCTGCATTAGCCTTCTATCAATCGGCGGAAGGTAAAGCTTGGGCTAAAAAAGCCATTGATATTGGCAGTGAAGTGGCACATTTCACCAACCAAAATGCGCGTACTGCATTAAATACCACCATGCAGCAACATATTGAAAATCCAAAGGTGAAAAAGTTGATGGCCGCATTGAATCCTGCACCTGTTGCTGTACCTGAAAAGACCGAAACAGCCGCGAAAAAATAAATCAAAAAAGTAAATCAAAAAAGGAATAGTGTATTGAACCTATTCCTTTTTATTTATTGATTTAGAGCGTTCGAGAAATCAACTCTTTCATAATTTCATTGGTACCCGCATAAATACGATTGGCACGGTTATCAATATAGGCACGTGCAATTGGATATTCCAACATATAACCGTAGCCACCATGAAGTTGTAGACATTCATCGACTACTTTTGAAAACATATCAGAAATTTTATATTTGGCTGCTGCGGCTGCATCTATACCAAGTTGATCTTTAAGTTGTAGTTCCATACAGCGGTCTAAATAAGCACGGCAGAAATCAATTTCAGTGCGTAATTCTGCTAGTTTAAATCGGGTATTTTGAAAGGTGCTAATCGCTTTGCCAAAGGCCTTACGTTCTTTGGTGTATTGCACCGTGTGCGCAAAAGCTGCTTCAGCACCTGCTTGGCAAATAATGGCAACAATCATGCGTTCCCAAGCCAATTCCTTCATCAGCATCATAAAACCCATGCCTTCCATGCCGAGTAAATTTTCTTTAGGAACACGGACATTGTCAAAGAACAATTCGCAAGTATCTTGACCTTTCATGCCAATTTTATTTAATGGCTTGCCTTTGCTAAATCCAGCACGATTTGCTTCTACGATAAGTAAAGATAAATTGGCAGAACCTTTCTCGTTATCTCCCGTTTTACAAACCACAATTGCCATGTCACACAAATAGCCATTGGTAATAAAGATCTTTGAACCATTAATCACATAATCATCGCCATCTGAAACTGCGGTGGTGCGAACTGCTTGTAAGTCTGAACCTGTCCCTGGTTCTGTCATGGCTATTGCAGTGACAGTTTCGCCCGTTGCCATTTTAGGTAACCACTGTTGTTTTTGCGCTTCGGTACCAAAGTTATTGATGTAATTGGCAACAATATCTGAGTGCAAAGAAAATCCTGTGCTTGAATCCATAGCATAGGCCTGTTCTTCAATCAAAATCATACTGTAAAGTCGGTCGACGCCTGAGCCACCATATTGTTCTGGCATGGTGCTGCATAACAAACCTAATTCGCCTGCCTTGTTCCATAAATCGCGGTCGACATGTTGCTGCTGTTCGTATTTTTCAATATTCGGAACCACTTCTTTTTCATAGAATTTACGCACGGTTTCACGAAATGCTTCATGTTCAGATGTAAAAAGCTGACGTGGCAGCATGTTTGGAACGGGACGGATTGCACCTGATTGCATGGCTTATTTTCCTTAATTTATTGAATTGCTCGCTATTAACATACTAGAAATTCAAAATATGCAGCAATGTGATCAATGCTCAATCTGCGTGATGGTTTTGGTCACTGATAAAAATCGCTGCGAAGTTAAGGGGTGATCAGTTACACTAAGTACCTTTATTCGCAAGTGAAAATGTAATGTCTACCGAAATGACACTGGAAGAACGTAAAGTCATTTACCGCGCACGTCGTGGCTTAAAAGAAATAGATGTGTATTTTGATCCTTACGTGAAGAATTATTATTTAAATGCCGATAGTGCAGAAAAAGCCTTATTCGCTGAGTTAGTCGATCAGGAAGATCCAGATTTATTGGATTGGTTTATGGAAGTGGGTGAACCGCCGCGCGCTGAACTCAAAGATTTTATTGTGAAATTAAAGCATTACGTGCATGGCTAATCGGGTTTTTGAGCTAAAGCCTAGCCGTGTTGAGAAAGGGTTTCAGTCCATCATGTTATTGCTGATTCTCAGTCTACTTTATCCTTTATTGTCCGTTTGGATGTGGCTGCTCAGTACGGTTGCAATGATGACGGTATGGTTTTTCTTCTTAAAGAGAACTCAACTACGCCGCTTTGAGTATTTAGATGATCAGCAATGGTCGTTCTGTTTTGATGATGATTCAGTGGGCATTCAACGCAGAAAAATTAGTCGAATGATTGATCATCATGCCTATATTGTGTTGTATTTTGCTGAATCTTCGCAGTCGCCCTGTATCATTTGGTGGGATCAATTGCCCGAATTGCAGTGGAAAAACTTAAAAAGGTGGGTAAAACTGCTGTAATTGTTAGACAATTTAAATAAAGTTTAAAATTAAAATAATTATATATATCAGTATTGTAGTGAATTATTTTGTATATTTATTGGAATTGTTAGATTAAATACTCTAAAAAAACTGAAAACAACAATTGTTAGACAATCTCAACTCAAACTGAAATATGATTCCGCTAAAGTGGCTTTACCAACGTAAGGTGTGGTGGAGGTTCTAAATGGAAATTCCAACATGGTCGTTTCTGGTGATTGCAGTGATATTCGCTGTAGTTGTAGGAAGAGCAGGAACTTTACTCAGGGAAATTCTTGAAGCACAGCAAGTTAAATTTGCTATGAACAAGAGAAAGAGATTGAAAGTGTCATCCGTACATCATTCTCCCATGAATGCGGTTGATGAACGCCAATCAAGTATCTATCAAAAGTAGATACGAAAAAGGAGGTCTCTATGGAGATTTCAATGTGGATGTTTCTAGCCATCGCAATTGTTATGTCAATTGTTGTAGGAAGAGCAGGAACTGTACTTAAGGAATATTTGCAACAAAACTAAAATATAAACTGTTTCACGTTTTTACCAGTTAATAAGTAGCATGTGCTGAACCGTCGCAATGCTACTTTTTTTTGTCTGAAATTTGGTAAATACGTTCATCTGTCTATTCTTTGTACTGTGAATTGTGTCAAACTATTGTCAACAAAATTAGAGCAATGACTATTTAATTCATGTATTGCATCTGATAAGGTACACCTAAAAGGGAAAACAAATTAATTAGAGGACAGGAAGTATGTCTAAGTTCCACAAGATTGGACTTGGTGTGGGTGTTGCTTTATTTACCACGTCAATGTTATCTGGATGTAGCTACGTCATTAAAACAGGTGCGAATATTGCCCTCGGTTTCAGTGAAAATCATATTGTGCCCCCAATTTTGGGCATGGATGATGCAGATATGGTGTGTAATTCTGGTAATGCTTTAACGCCAGCGATTATGGCAACGAAAAGTATGGGTGCCGATCCAACGCGTATGGCAGTACTACTTTATACCTCTGCAGGTATGTGTGCTGAAAATAATTCCCTAGAAGCAGAATTACGTTATTTACGCGCATCAAAAGCAGGTCAAGTAACCGAAGCACAAGATGCCCGTATTGAACAAAAACGTTGGGCTGGTATTGCTGCTGAGCGTCAATATGCCGGTTATCAACTTTTTGCCAATCGTTGGGAAACCAAATATAAATACAAATTGGGCGATTCATGCCCAACCATGCGTAATGACTTAGACCAAACCGTTTACTTCCTTGGATTAATTAGTGGCTTACAAGCCATGACCAATGACATTAACTCGGGCGGCGCAATCAACGTACCTAAAGATATTGCAGGTATTGTTGAACGTGGTATGGCATGTTTAGACAACGAAAAATTCTGGGGTGCGCCAATGGCGACCCGTGCAGTTATTTGGACGTTATTACCAGGTGCAGGCGATGGTAAACCAGAGCCATACAAAACATTAAAAGAATCTATGGCGATTGGTGAGAAAAAAGGCGTTCGCTTAGCGCATGCGTTATATACCGTTGCTGCTCAAGCCAGTGGCGATGATGCGAAACTTCGTGATGCGTTCCGTTCTTATGCGGCAGCAACAGGTGAAGATAAGCCAGCCAATCCTCAATTTAAATTAATTGATAAAATGGCAGGATTAATGATTCGCGGTGTTGCCGATCGTTATTGGGCTGAACATACAGGTGTCAGATCAACTGAAGAAGGTTTAACCTCTTTCTGGGATGATAAACAAGAAAGTTCAACTGAATTAGATGATTTATTCGGTGGTGGTGATGCATCTGCACCAGCAGAAGAAACTCCAGCTGCTCCAGTTGAAGAAGCGCCAGCCGAACAACCGCCAGCAGAATAAAATAAAAAGTCATGCAACAACCTTTTACACAGAAGTAGTGCATTCGCTGTGTAAAAGGTGTGTTGTAAATGAGGTAGGCATTCATGAAAGATCAAATATGGATTCGCAAAGTCATTTTGATCGCGATATGTATTTCAATATCGGCGTGTCTACAAGTTTTTGCGGATCATTTTATTTATTGGAAGCCGGGCTTACTCACTGAGTTTTGGCGATTATGGACAGCACACTGGGTTCATGTTGGTTGGATACATTTTCTACTCAATATGGTGGCATTTGCCTGTTTACCTTTTATTTTTCCTCACGTTCGAAATTGGCATTTAGTTGCTTTACTCTGTATTCTTCCTCCCTTTATCAGTTTAATCTTTTATTTCTTTGTTCCTTATATTGAAGCCTATGCAGGACTTTCTGGAGTATTGCACGGTTTATATACCGCTGTAGGCTTAGTATATTTACAATATTTGAATGAACGAAAATTTGCGATTTTAGTTTTAGCTTTAATTGCTGCTAAATTGTTATGGGAAAATACCTTTGGGCAAACCGGTACTGCCCAGCTGATTGGCAGCCCTGTGTTAACCGAAGCACACTGGATTGGCGCATTAGGCGGATTATTATGTGGTCTCGGTTATCTATTCTTCGTAAAGTTGGAGCGAGAACACATAAGTTGATAAAAGAAACCAATAAAAAAGTAATTACAGCCATTTTTTTTGGAGAAAAATTGCTGCAAATTTGGACGGTTAGGAAAAGGGATTGGTTCAGTTAAGGGTAAATTAATTTATCTAACAACCATGGAAACGCATGATTCAACATCTTTGGATGGGTGTTGATAACAATAAACTGGAATAGACATGCAAAATGATCAAGAGAAAAAGTCTGGATTTGCCAGATTAGGCTATATCTGGAATGATTGGATATCAACATTCATCATTCTTGCATTGTTGCTTATCACTTTGCTGATCGGCACAGGTGAGATGATTCACGGTCAAATGCTTCGTGTGGGCGAGCGTTTGTACGGTGATGAAACAACAGGAATGCAATATTCGTTCTTACGTGCTGAGCCTGAAAAGCCTTCATGTGACCGACACCCTGATATTGATGCACAAGTGCAAACGCAGATGAAAGCCAATGCTGCGGATGAGTTTGCAAGCATGTTCGGTGTTGCATCTGAAGCGGATGTGAGAGCGTCATTAATGGCGGCACAGCAACAGTGTGATGAAAAATATCAGTTCTACGATAAAGCAATGAAGCACATGGAAGCTCATCCAAGTATTCGTACTTATCGTAAAGTTGAAACAACCTTCTTTGGTATTTTTAAGCTCGGTTCTGAGAATCAAACTGTTATTTTATTAATAATGGTTTTGTTTGCGTCAATTACCGCGTCGTTACGTTATCACCATATTGGTTTACGTGCACCAAAGACCAAACTTGACTTCCGTGTTTATTCAGCACTGATGGTCGCGGGTAACGCACTGTTAAGCTATTCAGTGATCAGCCAGTTCCATTCGGTACTCAATTCTGGGGTTGAAGTTCCTGAAAGAACATCAGTGCTGTATTGGTTATGGATCGCGTTGTTTGTATCGCTGACTATAATTAGTATTTTCCAATTTATTTTTGTGCCGAAAACGGCGCAACCTAAAGGTAATTTTGGACTTGCGCTTTTGAGCGTTCCTTTATATGCCTTTATGTCATTGGTGACTGGTATCGTATTTACCTTCTTCATGGATTATCCAATGGGGCAAGGGATTTACTTAGGTATTTTGATTGAATTCTCTGGCATCTTCTTAAACCTTGCTTTGTTTATTTGGGCAGGTATGTTGCTCACACAAACGCGTGTGATGGATTTATTCTTAAATATTTTACGTCCATGGAATTTAGCTCCTGAAACTTTAACTTGGTTAATCTTAATTGCAGCGGCAATCCCAACAGCGTATACAGGCGCATCGGGTATTTTCGTTATTGCAGCGGGTGCGATCATTTATAAAGAAGTGTGGAACTCAGGCGCACGTCGTCAATATGCTTTGGCTGTATCTGCAATGTCGGGTTCTCTCGGTGTCGTGATTCGTCCATGTTTATTGGTGATCTTGATTTCGATGTTAGATAGCCGTCATGTGACGTCTACTGAACTATTCGATCATGGTATCTATGTTTTCTGGTTAACTGCATTTATCTTCTTGGGTGTGTCGTTAATTCTTGCAGAAGAAAAGTTCCGCGTTGCTTCACCAAAAATTGCTGTACCAGGAATGTTGCGTGCGTGTGTGCCAGTGATTCCTTATATCATCATTGGTTTCGCGGTCGTAATGTTCTACAAGCTTGCTTTAGACACGACAATCAATGAATTCACTGCGCCAATGATTTTGCCGTTGGTGTTGATTGCAATGATTTTATTTGACAAATTATTTGCACCAAGAGTTCCTGTAACAGATCCAAAACATGAAGCATTGATTCGTGAACACGAGAAGAAATCTGAATTCTTGAAAGCACACGATCCACATAGTGGCAAACATCTTGGTTTTGGTGGTGCGTTACGTTTTGCGACGTCAGAAACTGTTGGCCATATTGGTGCGTTAATTCTGTTAATGGCATTGTCTGCAAGTGTGGGTGGCTTAATCGAACGTGCGGAAGTGGTTGAATTATTACCAACGCATTTAGGTAATATTTACATTTCACTAGCCTTTATTGCGCTATTACTTGCCATTATTGGTATGACGACAGATCCATTTGGTGCAGTGATTCTCGTTGCTGCAACAGTTGCGCCTGTCGCCTATGAAAACGGTATTCATCCAATTCACTTCTGGATGATCGTACTGGTCGCATTCGAATTTGGTTATGTAACACCGCCTGTTGCTTTGAACCACTTGCTGACGCGACTCTCCGTCGGTGATGAAGAGGTTACGGCAGCCGATAAAGAAGCGAAAGAGAAATACACCAGCTTCTACTATCGTTATGAGCGTTGGTTACTACCGATTATCGTATTGTTCTCGTCATTGGTCTTAGTGACTTATGCGCCATACATTTTCCAAATGTTCGGTTGGTACCCACACTAACTGAATGAAACTAAAAAAAGCAGCTTCGGCTGCTTTTTTTATGATTCAGAAAAAGTGATGAAACATTATTCCATCGACGGTTTTGTTTTTTGCGTTAATGGACTGCATAGAATAATCGCCAGTAAAATAAATCCAAAACCAATGAGGCTGTAAACATCTGGTGTTTCGTGCCAAAGCAGATAACCCCACATGCCTGCAAAAATAATTGCCATATAATTCACTGGCGCAATTTTTCCTGCAGGCGCAAGGCGATAGGCATGTGACATGAAAATTTGGCTGACATTGGCAAGTACGCCTGCTGCAACCAGAAAAAATAACTCGTGTAGCGCATACGGTCGCCATACCCAGAACATCGGTATAATGGACAATACAGATCCAATAAAACAAAAATAAAATACGATTCGTTCAGGCGGTTCAGTTTGCGTTAAGGCACGTACCGTGACAAATGCCATAGAGGCAAGTAAGCTTGAAGTAATACCAATCAGCGAAATCCAATTCCAAAGTCCTTGATCGGGTTTTGCCACACAAAATACGCCAATAAAACCTAAACCAGCGGCAAGGAGCATCGCCATGGTGATTTTTTCTTTTAGAAATAACCAAGCAATCAGTGGGATAAAAATAGGGGACGAATAGGTAAATACCATCGCATTAGATAATTTCAAATGAGCGATGGCATAGAAAAAGCCGTACATGGCAGCTAGTCCGACCAAACTCCGCCACGTATGCATCCAAAGTTTTTCAGTTTTAACGAAACCGACGCCTTGCTTCAAAATAAAGGGCAGAAAGAGTATGAGTCCCACCGCATTGCGGAAAAATACAATCGTGTAGTTATCTACCGTATGTGAGGCATACCGAATACAGATTCCCATGACTGAAAACAGTAAGGCTGAAAGCATGAGGCAAGCCATCGCAAGCATGAGATTTTGTTTTGAAGGATTCAGATTCATAGACAGCGTAAACCACAGATTTGACGCTATTCTAAGCTGCTTATGAATTGAAAGAAATGCAGGCTATGCTCAGTAAATCGTTTGAGATATGTTTTGATCGTGTTCAATGATTAAAGCCTTAACCAAAGTTAAAGCCTTTTGACATTAAGAATGATTTTGAGCCGTGAGTTGTGATTCAAGTAGTTTAATTTGTTCTTCTTTCAGCTGTAGCAAAGTATCCACATCGGTATGTTGCTGCTTTAAGTCTTGTTGTTGATCTTTGAGCTGTTTGTGAATGTCATCGAGCTTCGCGATTTCTTCTTTCGCCAGTGAATCATTTGCAGGCAAAGCATCTTTTACAATCGAGTCATCGATCAATTTGATCGGTGCGGCAACTTCACTTGCAGCGGTGGCTGCCATTTCTGTCTCTGGTGTAATTTTTTCATTTACAGGCGTGACAGTTTTGGCGGCCACAGGTGTTTTTGGCGGTGTAAGCGGTTGATTTTTTTGTGCTATGAACCACTGTACTGCAAAAAATAAAACCACAACAAGACTAATTCCACTCATTATGACCCATAATAATTTGGAATTTTCGGGTTGGTAAGATGACGTCATTTTTATTAACCTTCTAGTCAACATGACGAGGTTTGAATTGTATTACTCCAACTTCATCTGGCTTAGTAGGTTCAGACGGTTCCACATGCGTGGGTCTTTTTTCACTATAAGCACAGTCGATACATTCCATCCACTCGTCATCCGCAGTGACGATTTTCACGACACGATCCAAAGCCCCACATTGAGGACATTTTGCACCAGCAATAAATTGCCTTTTCATGTCAGTTGATTACGCCCTGCGAACAATAATGACGTAGTTTAAGCGGTTTTATTGCTGTTCGTCCAACCTTGATGGCGTAATAATGCATCTATTTTAGGTTCTCTTTTTCTGAAATTGCGAAACGCATCAAGTGCTGTTTCTTTTCCGCCAACTGCTAGAATAAACTGTCTAAATTCTTTTCCTGTCTGTGTATTAAAAACGCCTTCATTTTCGAAACGATCAAAAGCATCACTGGCTAAAACTTCTGCCCATTTATACGAGT
>JAVXBC010000089.1:0-11297 GCA_036660195.1 Acinetobacter sp. | reverse complement strand
TAATGAATAGATGATAAGCCGCTCCCCTAAAGTTGCGGTTTTTCTTTAACTTCGATTACGCATTTCATCTTTAACATAATCTATAATGCATTCCGACTCGGCTGATTTATATTGAGTCAAAATTAAATTTTAAAACCATAAATCAAAGTCCAATTTATACAAATTCCAGCACAAACTGAGCTAAACCAAGAAGGATAAAATGAAATACTATTTGTTATTTTTTACAGCTGCTTATGCTGTAATTACGATTGTTTTCGCCGTGATTTCTACACTGTTAGATTTACCAAACAGCTCTACTGGTATCGCAACTCTGTTCGGTTCAGGCGGCTTAACTGCATGGCAATTTGTTAAGAGAGAACAACGCATACCAACGCCTGAAGAAAAGAAAACACTGATTTGGGGGTCAATCGCCAGTACATTTTTGGTTAGTCTAATATTGTTGTTGATCTTTGCAATATTGCTGAATCCACCAATTCCATCCTTAACTGATATGCTCAACCCTAAAGTGCTTTGGATTTGGATTTTCGTAATTATTGTGTTCGGTATTTTGATTTTAATTGAATATTTGATTCTGCACATGAGCTTCGGTTGGTATGCCAAAACTTGCCTAAAAAGTCTTGAGAATAAAAAACGCCTTAATTAAGGCGTTTTTTATTCTTTGGCGAGATCAACTTAGTATCCAATACATAAGCCACGATTGTTTTGGCGCAAGCTATACCGTTACGTAGGCGTATGGTACATCAAATAAATTTCATTTAAATTTTCAGGAATTTCTTCCGCCAACTCATCCATCAACTGACCATTGCGGCGGAAAGTTTCCATTTGTGGATCTTCTTCATCAATACCGCTAAACACCATAATCGGCAGGGTTAAATCAACCAATTGTTCTTCGTATTCAGGTGCAAACCATGCATCTTCGTTTAGGAACATGGCATCAACAAAACCAACGCTCCAGTCACCTAAACTCGACTCAACATCGGCTTCTTCAATTTCAAAAGGAAATTCAATACCTTCTTCATTGGCTAGGTTTTGGCGAATACTTTCCAACCAAAGTTTAATTTGCTCAATGATTTCATTTGGAACTTTCTTTTGATTACTCTCAAATAATTCATCTAACCAACGATCAAATGCAGGGCCAACTGCAAGCGCGCATAAAAAACCATGAGTCGCTGCAAAATCTAGACCGTATTCGTTCTGATCGCCATCGAGGAAATTACTTAACACGTCTAAATCTAAGTTACTCATGTTCTATCCAATTTAAAAATATACCGACAACAGCATAACATTTTCGAATCTAAATTCTTAGCAAATTTGCTTAGTCTTCGTCACCTAAATCATCGTCATCGAAATCATAGTCAAAATCTTTTAATTCTTTTTCTAAACGGCGCTGAGCGAGTAAATCATCAATTAAACGGCGTTTTTCCAATGATTCTTTAGCACTGATTTTTGCTGATGTGTCTTCAAAACTCACATCATCTTCGGTGAAATTATCATCATCTAATTCAAAATCGGTTGAAGACACGAACACTACCTCATTATGAAAATGTTATTGGGTCTAGCCGCTATTTATCTGTCCTAGATTTTCTTGTCAAGTTTTATTTGATTTTTTCACTCTAAAACGATGTTTTGTACTTTTTTTCGGCAAGATTTTTGTGTATTTATACATTATGAGCATTCAGGATGAGATCAATGCTTTTTAAAATTTGGATACTTGAAAAAAAATGATTCGACCTCATAATCAACAAACTAGCATGAAATTGCACCTATTTTTTTATTTAAAACAGACTACGCAAATCCAAAACATTCGTCTTGAACTGTGCTATCATGCACGGTTTTTCACCGCCACAGATTCAACAAAAGAGTAAGCAAAGATGAGCGATATGAATTCCCCTACTTCGCAAGTAGCGGCTCTGATTAGCCGAGGCAAAGAACAAGGTTACTTAACTTACGCTGAGGTTAACGATCATCTACCAGACTCAATTACCGAAAGTGAGCAAATTGAAGACATTATTCAAATGCTTCAAGATGTCGGGATTCCTGTACACGAACGTGCGCCTGAAACAGATGACACCATGTTTGGTGAGTCAACTGAAGCAGCCGATGAAGTAGCTGAAGAAGAAGCTGCGGCTGTTCTTGCTTCTGTTGAAAGCGAACCTGGCCGTACCACTGACCCTGTCCGTATGTATATGCGTGAAATGGGGACGGTTGAACTTCTAACACGTGAAGGCGAAATTAGCATTGCAAAACGCATTGAAGAAGGTATTCGTGACGTTTTACATTCGATTGCGTATTGGCCAAATGCGGTTGAAGTCGTTTTAAAAGAATATAACGAAACCTTACAGCCTGCTGACCCGAAAGAATTACCGAAAAGACGTCTTGCCGATGTGTTATCTGGTTATTTAGACCCAGAAAGCAACGAAGAAATTCCAGAAGTTTTGGAAGAAGTAGAAGTTGTTGAAGAAACACCAGCAACTGCCGCGCCTGCTGTGAAAGTTGATGAAGATGAAGATGAATCTGAAAGCGGTGGCGATGCTGAAGAAGAGGAAGGCGAATCTGGTCCTGACCCAGAAATTGCTAGAGCGCGTTTTACTGAATTAGAAGCAGCTTGGGAAGAAACTAAAGCAATTGTGGCGAAGCATGGTCGTCATAGTGAAGAAGCAAAAACTTCGCTTGAAGCCTTAGCAACTGTGTTCATGATGTTCAAATTTACACCGCGTTTATTTGACATTATTTCAGAAATGATTCGTGGTACACATGACCAAATCCGTGCCAATGAACGTGAAATCATGCGTTATGCCGTGCGTCGTGGTCGTATGGATCGTAATCAGTTCCGTATTAGCTTCCCGGAGCAAGAATCTAACCCTGCATGGTTAGATGAGCAAATCGCGAAAGCGCCTGCTGAGACTAAAGCGCATTTGGAAAAAGTACGTCCAGATGTTCTTGCATTCCAGCAAAAGATTGCAGACATTGAAAAAGAACTTGAGTTAAGCGTTAAAGATATCAAAGATATTTCTAAACGTATGGCAGTTGGTGAAGCAAAAGCGCGTCGTGCCAAGAAAGAAATGGTTGAAGCCAACTTACGTTTGGTAATCTCGATTGCGAAAAAATACACCAACCGTGGCTTACAGTTCCTCGACTTAATTCAAGAAGGTAACATTGGCTTGATGAAAGCCGTGGATAAGTTTGAATATCGTCGTGGTTATAAGTTTTCGACTTATGCGACTTGGTGGATTCGTCAGGCGATTACCCGTTCAATTGCCGACCAAGCACGTACCATTCGTATTCCAGTCCACATGATTGAAACGATTAACAAAATCAATCGTGTTTCACGTCAACTTCTTCAAGAAATGGGTCGTGAGCCTACGCCTGAAGAATTGGGTGAGCGTTTGGAAATGGACGAAGTTAAAGTTCGTAAAGTGCTTAAAATCGCGAAAGAACCAATTTCGATGGAAACACCGATTGGTGATGATGAAGATTCGCACTTAGGTGATTTCATTGAAGATTCCAACATCACGTCACCAATTGATGCTGCGACTTCTGAAGGTCTTAAAGAAGCGACGCGTGAAGTGCTTGAAAACTTGACTGAACGTGAAGCCAAGGTATTGAAAATGCGTTTTGGTATTGATATGCCAACCGACCATACTTTGGAAGAAGTAGGTAAACAATTTGATGTAACGCGTGAGCGTATTCGTCAAATTGAAGCGAAAGCGTTGCGTAAATTACGCCACCCTTCTCGCTCAGAACACCTACGTTCATTCTTGGAAAATGACTAAAATGCAAAGTGCTTGAAGTTCAATCAAGCACCCCCATTTACTATTTAGATCAATAAACGCCTGCACTCATGCAGGCGTTTCAAATTAAGAGGTTGCTCATGTTAGACCGCACTCCTTCTCGTGAATTGCAAGAACATCTTTGGGTTTTCCCAATGGACTATCCAATCAAATTGATTGGTAATGCAGGGGATGAACTTCGAGTGGCAGTTGTTGATATTTTGCAAAAGCACTTCCCTGAATTTGATGGCAACTCTGTGAAAGTACAACCATCACGGACAGGTAAATACCATTCTTTAACCGCGCAATTGCGCTTTGAAGAATTGGAGCAAGTGCATGCTTTATATGCCGATTTGGCAGCATGTCCGTTGATTAAGACGGCGCTTTAAGACAGAAATCCAAAATGCGAAAGTGTTTTGGATTTTTCTTTGTAAAATGCAACAAACTAAGCATAAAAAACTGATCTAATCAGCGAATATTCCTCATATAAATCATCAAAACAGATTGCGAATGCATCCATGAAAAATCAAAAAAAAATTATCGCCAGCATTATTCTTATCTTATCCCCTCTTTGTCATGCCAAAATTGCAAACTTCACTTGGCAAGACGAGCTCTGTGAGTTTCAAGGGCAATATAACAACGCCCTATATTCAGAAAAGCAGATTAAAAACACAATGACCCTGTTGCAAATGCGACATGGTGTACAACTCAATAGCAAATCCTTTGCGTTTCAACCTCAAGATATTGCAGAAATTAAACTAGATAAAATCACGCAAGAATATAAACAACAGCAAGCAAAGCTGCAAAATTTAAAAATTGTTCCAATCAAAGAATTTGAACAATTAAAACGTCAGGCTTTAAAAGATTTAAACCAAGAATATCAACATAATTATTTAACAGCCGCTGCATTTTTCCAACCAGAAAAGCTGTTGATTCCAAATTATGGTGCGCAATGCTTTGCTATTGCAAAATCATTAAATGAAAAAGATAAACGTACTTTATTTCAAAATGCCAGAAACTCGCTAGAAAAAGAAAATAAGCAGCAATTAAAATTAGGCAATGATCCTTTATTCCTTTCAAAACGTAGCCAAACATTTGAAGCCAACTTAAAAAGTACAGATGCAGAAAAATATGCAAAAATTCAGCTCATTCGTGACTGGACAAACTGTGCCAATCCACATGATTCTAAGACAGATCAACTAGACCAAGTTTTCCGCAAGAAAGTCTTTATTCGTAGCAAGGAAATTTATTGTGACGAACCGTGATAAACCGTCCTTAATCATTCGTTGTTTTAATGATCTACAAGATTACACCACTCGCTTTGAAGCAATGAAAGAATTTACCGCGCACCGTGATGAAACGACTGCTGATGAAATTTGGTTATTACAGCATCAAGATGTTTTAACACAAGGTCAGGCTGGTAAAGCTGAACACATCCTCGTTCATTCGCAATTACCGATTGTTCAAACCGATCGTGGTGGGCAAGTGACATGGCATGGTAAAGGGCAATTGGTGGCTTATTTCCTATTAGATTTAAACCGCTTGCAATGGAATGTCCGCAGTTTGGTCAATTTTGCAGAGCAAGCGATGATTGATTTGCTCAAACAATACGGTATTCATGCATATGCCAAACCGAATGCACCAGGTGTTTATGTCCAAGAACGCAAAATCGGTTCTTTAGGTTTTAAAATTCGCCGTGGACGAAGTTATCATGGCTTATCATTGAATATAGACTGCGATCTCACTGGCTTCCAAACCATTAATCCTTGTGGATACGCAGGCTTAGAAATGGTACGCTTACAAGACTTGCTAGACGATTATCCAAGCTTTGAGCAACTCTGTCAGGCGTTGATTGATTATTTAACACAATCAAATTTATTCCATGACCTCCAAGTTAATTATCAATAAATCACTTCCCAAGCTGTTAAAAATAATTTAGAGTAATTACTCTAATTTGCTTTTGCATCATTTTAACAAGGGATACGCAAGTGATTTCGACCAAAGCCGTAAAACCTACTTTGCAACTTGCCTACGTAAAACTCATGATGGATGTCGTGGGACGTGGTTTAGTCATGGCATGCCAAGTCGATGAGGAAGTTAAACAAGAAGTTTCGAACTTTCCCGTTAACTATGTCCTTTCAATGAATGTATTCCCACATGGCCCTGCATTTGTTGTTCGTGTGACGCAAGATAAACAACTTGAACTTTTATCTAATTACAAAGCCAAGCCCGATTTAACGGTGACATTCAAACATCTTACCCATGCTTTCTTAGTTTTTTCGTTTCAAGAAGGCACTGCGCAAGCCTTTGCCAATGATCGAATTATTGCAGACGGAGATGTCTCCAGTGCGATTCGACTTGTCCGTTGTTTGAATAAAATTGAAGCCTTGATCTTACCTAAAATGGTCGCTTCTCTTGCGGTAAAACGTTATCCAGCAGAACTTAAGATCAAAGAAAAAGCCACTAGTGCAAAAAATATCTATTTAAAAGTCGTTAAATCATACCTCAAACGGAGCGCATAACATGGCGAAGCCTTATTACGAATTTTTCTGTCCTGTAAAAGTCATTGCAGGCAACGCAGCCATTGAACACATTCCGTTTGAATTGGCGACTTTAGGTGCTAAACGCCCGCTCATCATCACCGACAAAGGTGTACGTACCAATGGCTTACTCGCACCAATCGAGGCTGCATTTAGCACGACTGATACCGTTATTGGTGCCATTTTTGATGACGTTCCGCCAGATTCAAGTTTAGAAGTCGTTCGCTTAGCGGCTGAGCTTTATCGCAAAAAGAAATGTGATGCGATTATTGCAATTGGCGGCGGCTCGGTGATTGATACTTCTAAAGCAACCAATATTTTAGTGTCTGAAGGCGGTGATGATTTACTGCAATACTCTGGTGCGCATAATTTACCGAAACCATTAAAACCGTTTTTTGTGATTCCAACGACTTCTGGCACAGGTTCTGAAGTAACGATGGTCGCTGTGGTTTCAGATACGCATCGCAATGTAAAATTGGCATTTGCCTCTTATTACCTCATGCCACATGCGGCGATTCTTGATCCACGCATGACCATGACCTTGCCACCACATTTAACCGCAATGACAGGTATGGATGCATTGACTCACTGCGTTGAGGCTTATACCTGCTTAGCAGCAAATCCTTTAAGCGATGCCTATGCGAGTGCAGGGATTAAGAAAATCAGCGAGAACTTATTCAAAGTGTTGGATAACCCAAGTGATGCACATGGTCGCCTAGAGTTAGCTCAAGCTTCAACTATGGCAGGTATTGCCTTCTCGAACTCGATGGTTGGTTTAATTCATTCGCTGGGTCATGCTTTAGGTGCAGTGGCACATTTGCCTCATGGACTTTGCATGAACCTGTTCATGCCTTATGTGCTTGAATATAATAAAGAGATCAATGGCGATAAAATCGGTGAGTTGTTACTGCCACTGGCTGGTGCAGATATTTATGCACAAACACCTGCCAACTTACGTGCCGATAAAACCATTGCGACGATTTTGACCATGCGCGACCGCTTGTTTAACCTCACCAAACTACCACGTACTTTGCGTGAAACAGGTAAAGTCACCGAAGCTCAGTTAGATGAAGTCGCTGAAAAAGCATTAAATGATGGTTCAATCATTTATAATCCGAAAGAAGCCAACTTCAAAGACCTCCGTGCTATTTTACAAAAAGCATGGTAATTCAATAAATTAAAAAAAATTATTGAATCACAAAGTCCTGATATTGAATTGATATCAGGACTTTTTTATTCTGCTGAATTTTTATTCATCTGATTTACTCGCCAATTGGCAGAAAAATTGCTAAAAAAAGCATAAAGGTGCTGACAATGTTGATAAAGATACGATAGATTGACGCACTTATTTTAATTCTATTAAAGGGATCATTGCATCGTAATTGATCCTAAAACATTTCCTAATCAGGGATTATGAGGATAACGCCGTTGACACATACTTCTGGGGCTCAATCTACCGCTAAACTGCAAAAAACGCTTGGTTTTTGGCATATTATCATTATTGGTTTGGCTTATATTCAGCCGATGACACTGTTTGATACTTTCGGCTTAGTCTCGGAAGAAAGTCATCATCATGTTCCGACCTCTTATATCGTGGCACTGATTGCAATTTTGTTCACCTCGATCAGTTATGGACACATGATTCGTCGTTATCCTTCATCTGGATCGGCCTATACCTACGCACAAAAATCTATTCATCCAAATGTTGGATTTATGGTGGGTTGGTCATCTTGGCTAGATTATTTACTTTCACCAATGGTGAATATCATCTTGGCAGTCATTTATCTTGAAGCCTTATTTCCAAATGTGAATCATTGGGTTTGGGTGCTTGGGCTGACAGCATTTATGACTGGCGTTAACTTACGTGGCGCACGATTTGTTGCGAACTTTAATAGTTTGATTGTGTTAGTGCAGTTGGCAGTCATTGGTTATTTCACTTGGATGGTCTATCAACTATTAGCAAGTGGTGTGAATGCTGACGGAACTTTGGTCAATGCCAAATACCAATTATGGAGCTTAGAGCCATTCTGGAATGAAATGACTTCTGTCGGTGCGCTGATTACAGGCGCGACCTTACTGTGTTTCTCGTTTACAGGCTTTGACTCACTCAGCTCTTTAGCGGAAGAAACCAAAGATACTGAAAAAACATTACCTCGTGCGATTTTCATGACGGCGCTGTTTGCTGGTGTGGTGTTTATTATTAGCACCTACTTTATGCAAATTTACTTTCCGAATGATCCAAAAAGCTATTTTGAAGATGTTGCTGCGACTCAGCCTGATATTCTGCAAGCTGTCGGTGGTGTGGCATTTAAAACCATCGTGCTTTATTTTGCGATTGTCACGGTGATGGCATCAGGAATTTCTGCCCATGCAGGTGTGTCGCGCTTGATGTATGTGATGGGTCGTGATGGTGTGATTAACAAAAAGATTTTTGGTCATATTAGCCCGAAAAGCTTTACCCCTTCATACAATATTTTGATTGTAGGTTTCGTGGCTTTATCTGCGGGCTTTATGAGCTTAGATATTGTGATTTCGATGATTAGTTTTGGTGCGTTGATTGCCTTTACTTTCGTAAATTTATCGGTGATTTCTCGTTATGCCTTGCGTGACGGTCGTACCAAAAACGTCAAAGATATTCTAAGTTTTGTGGTCATTCCCCTACTCGGTTTCTTGAGCGTCTTTGCGATGTGGTTAGAAATTGAAGAAACGGCACTGAAATACGGCTTGTGGTGGGCGATGTTTGGTATTTTGTATTTAGGTTATAAAACGAAAGGCTTTAAATACAATGCCCCTCAGCATAATGAATTTGATGATAAGCATTAAACTAGGCTTGTAAATATAAAAGGCGCAATACGCGCCTTTTTTATGTGAGACAATTTGTGATATCTGCTTGCCACTGCCATGAGCTACATGCAGAACAAAGTACCCCACCCAACAAGGGTAGAATTAATTTCTTTTTTTTCATATATAAGGTGGCATATTTAAAGACAGCAGAATTATAACGTGATGAGCCATAAATTCAAATAGTTAGCTTATCTCACTCCACCGAATAACAATAGAATGAGACAAACTGGCTTATGAGTGAGATAAACGAGTTTTAGTTAAAATCATAAACCAACCAGTTTGGTGTTCCACCGTACAACGGTGGAACGAGGCAATATCAACTCCCTTTCACATCAACTTACTAGTCTCAAAAGGGAAGTTAATATTTTTACTATCAACTTATAAAATAAATAAGTCATCAAATAATTATTTTTGTTTCTAAAAACTCTAAATACTTTGGATCATCCTCCAAAAGTATACCCAATCCTCCTCCCATATAAGCTCTCGTCAATTCATCAGCTGATTTATCAATATTACCTTCCTCAAAATAAAGCTGACCAAGACGAAGATGAATATAAGGGTTTCCTAACCCTTTTGGGCACTGAACAGCATTGTAAAAGCACTTAAATGCTTCTTCATAATTTTTAAGGTGAAAATACATATCTCCCATTGCAACATATATCCAAGTTGCCGCTTCCCATTCTGTATGTTCACTTGGAAGTAACTTTAGAGAATCAATATAACTTTTTCTTGCTTCATCAATTTTCCCCTCTTTAGCAAGCTCATCACCTCGTTTGCATAAAGATGTAATTTCTCTGTAAATATCATCTGGTAGTTGCTTCATCATTCCTATTATCCTAATCAAAATTAAAGAAAGTTTTTTTCTGAGTTTCAGTAGCTTGAGGCAAATAAGTTTTCCCCATAGAAGCTCCATTACTTCTATTTATGCTAGAAGGCTCTAATATGTAATTGTTAGGATCATTCATAAATAACCTAACTTCTGGCGAACGAGGACCATAATATCTTCCCGTAGAATTCCAATAATCTACGGCAGCATTAATATGTCCCATATCAGTTTTATGAATAGGATACCATTGCCTCGTTCCACCGCTGTGCGGTGGAATGCCAAACTGGTTAATACTTGCCCTAGAAACCATTGCCTCGTTCCACCCCTTGCGAAGTATACTTCTCAGGTGGAATGCCAAACTGGTTAATACTTACACCTAGAAACCATTAGAAAATCAAACTCATTGATTCCAATCTATACACACATCAATCAAACCCAATAAACCAGCATAATTTCTTGCACTGCTATAACGCCAATAAACTTCTTCATCAATAAACCCTCTTTTTACAGGATTCTGATGAATATAATTGACCTTTTGACACATCATCATTTCATCCAAAATCATTTGAGGATGGACACCCTCTTGCCATAACTGGATTTTACGATCTTCACCTTTATAACTTTTCTTATAATATTTAAGTTGATCTAATATTGTTTTTGCATTGCGATCGGTTAAGTAAGCAAGAATCTTTTTTGCAGTAAATGCCTTGAAACGTGCAATATCTTTAGAAATATTTTCACTTTGTGCAATGAAATGAATATGGTTTTCTAGCATTACCCAAGCATATATTTTGACATTTTCTTGTTGTAAAAACTTTAAACTATCAATCACGATATTTGCGATATGCGGACTAGAAAAAACAGGTAACCAATGAGCAACCGTACAAGTCATGAAATAGGGATGTTGGTTATCTTTAAATTTATAACGACTGCGTGCCATCAGATTGAATTATTATTTTTAAAGATTGGATAATTTAACACGGGAAAATTTACTATAGCAACCAAATACTTTTATAAATCATAAACAAACCAGTTTGGCGTTCCACCTGAGAAGTATACTTCGCAAGGGGTGGAACGAGGCATCATAAAACTTGGTTCATAAGATCAAGACAAAACAAAGGCGCATATTGCGCCTTTGTTTTATGGGTAGTTTTTAGATTAATTTTTAACAATTCAAATCTTAAATCAACGGCAAAAACCCCTGCTGTCGCCATGCTTCATACACAATCACCGCGGTGGCATTGGATAGATTTAAACTTCTTGAATTTTCAGCCATTGGCAAACAAATCCAATTTTCCTGTGGAAACATTAAACGCA
>JAVXBC010000088.1:0-11303 GCA_036660195.1 Acinetobacter sp. | reverse complement strand
ACTTTTATTTTCACTTTGCGGTGAAATATATGCCAATGATCGCAATACGGCGGCAGATTCAACGGAAATACACAAAACAACACCTATTTGTCTGATCACCGGCATACCAACAAATAATCAATTTACTGAAATAAAGCGCATGAAGATAGGCAAAAATACCTATGGTAGTGTGACTGATCTTTATCCAAAAATTCTTGATAAGGCAACCAAATTAAATGCTGATGCCGTTATTCATTATAATGCAAGCCAACGATTCGGCTTTTGGCCTTGGAGATTTGTAAGACCTGTAATGACAGGCACCGCAATTAAATGGCTCTCAACACCGCCAAGCTGCGCGGCTTTGGGTGGCTTAGAAATTAAATAACCTAAGAATATAAAAAGGTCGCTATTGCGACCTTTTTATTTGGCGGATTCAGTAACGAACTGCAACACATTTGTAATGTAGTCGAGAAAACAATAGTCCTGCAAAACTTAATACCCAACCCAAAAAAAGCCATAAACCATCATCGTAGTGGCACGCCAGAAAATCGAAAAATTTGGTTTCACCACGATTAGAGATATCTTAAATAATACGCCTATTCAGCCCTATAGCTTATATGCTTATAACGCATACACTGCCTAACTAAATCAACAATTTGGGCTGTTAAACAGACTTTCGTTATCCTTGTTATTTTTATTCTTTGATGCTAGTTTTAAGTTCAAATAAATCAATTATTTTTGTTTTATTTTTAATCAACTAGTTATCTTATGCAGCAGAATTTGGAATCTTATGTGTCACCTCTGCCGCATAAGAATAGTTAGGTTCTGAAGCGTCATTGTATGTCGCTTGTGAGTGGTCACAGCCTTCCTCGGCAACTAACTAATTGCTAGTATGTAGTGCATGTTGAAGTTGATTCAACTGTATTTTTACTCAAGAGGTTTTAAAGATGGCTTTATATAAGAATGGGCAATATTTGAAAAAGTCAGAAGATGTGGCTTTTGATAAAAAGTATTCACCTGGCACAGCAGCCCCGCATCCAGGAATATACCGTTGCACTGCGTGTGGGGATGAAATAGCAATTGCAGGTGGGCATATTTTACCACCACAAAACCATAGACAGCACGCTCCAAGCAACGGACGAATTGAGTGGCAGTTGTTGGTTTTTCCTCAACAACAAAAGTAGTGTTTGTTATTAGGTTAGGTGATTTGCATGCCATATATTTTGGTTTTTATATATTTAAATCGCCTTTTGTAGTTTATTCAAATTGTACCAATAAGTTGCAAAACCTAGCTTCAACTGCGACAAGTACCCAGCCAATTATTGTGTTATTTTTTTACGGATCTGATGTAATCTCAGTTTTTAATTTTGTTGTGGGTACTTGCGCGTTATGCGAGTAGTTAGTGTTCAGCGTACATAATCGAGATTAATCTTATGAGTAACTATCCATCACAATGGAATAACTATGATGGTTTCGTTAAATCGCACGGCTATAGTCGTTTCGACTTCAAAGTATCCGAAGGTGACATAAACAGGTTTGGAGCTAGATACCGTGTTGCTGCCTCATTTAAATCGCTCGAACTAAATGACTATGCTGCTAAAACAAAAGATGGATACTCCGCATTGTGTCAGGTGCTTCTATCATGGTCAGCTTTTGAGAGTTTTTTACCTCTGATAGATTTAAATGTTTCGCACACTGAAGATCTTATGATGAAATATTCATCTGATAGTGTAATTCGAGAAATTCGAAGAATTGACGTAAATGATAAATTTTATAAATTTATCTACGATAGAGTAAATAAAAGACATAAGAAAGAATTAGACAGCTACTTTAATTCGGACCCTTGCAATCCGCAGTATTTGGCTTCATCGATTAGACATATATTTGCTCATGGACCATTAACTCCAAACGCAAATGAGGTTGAGCCTGAATCTGTGGTGAATATATGTAAAATACTTTCTCAGTTTTTGCTAAACCTTATTGATGCGGAATTCACTATTGTCATAGAGAAAGAGTTAGAGGCAATGAGAGATGAGCGGTAAAACACTAACAATTTGGTCAACAAAAAAATAAGAGCCATGAATAATGCGAATGATTGTAGTCCTATTGGCGGCAATATCAGTCGCACTCGCATGGCCATCCTATTCTTTTGCCAAAAACACCTATAGACCAAAATCTGACCACACCTATATCACAGGAAAAAGAGGCGGCTGCTACTACATAAATAGAAACGGCAACAAAACCTATGTTGATCGTAGCCTATGTAAGTAAGCTCACCTAATAACGGTAAATGGCTGCTTCGTATCTATTTAACGGAGCGCGAATTGCATACAAAAAGCTGTTGTTGCCACATCATCATTGCGTAACCTGAGTGCGTCGAACTCAGGTCATTTAGATAAGGTGCTTTTTAAAGACAGGGCTTAGATACGGCTATACGACTTTTTAAGCCGCTTCGTTGCTGTGTGTTTTTACCAGTAGATAAGCATCCAAAGCTTCTGTTTCTTTTTGTGCGAAACTCAAGCCCAATTTAGAACGTCTCCACAGGATATCTTGACTCGTCGTCGCCCATTCGATATCACATAAATAATCAACTTCATTCGCATATAAACCATGACCAATATGCTGACCAAGCTGCTGAACAGATGTTATTTCTCCCAAAACATTCCAAACACGTGAACCATAAGCAGAAGCCCAACGTTTTGCCAAAGCTTCAGAAGCATCTGTCACTTGTGCGCGAATTTCTTGCATAAGCTGCTCAACGGACTCCATATTTTCACCGCCAGGCAAAGCTTGTGTTGCAGTCCAACTGCCCTGCATTTCAGGGAAAAATGTTTTAAGCTGTTGCATTGCAGATTCTGCCAACTTACGGTACGTGGTTAATTTCCCACCGAATACTGACAATAAAGGCGCTTGCTCGCCCTCACCTTTAGACAATGCCAAAGTGTAATCACGTGTGACCGCAGACGGATTATCCGATTCATCATCGCAAAGAGGACGCACGCCCGCAAAAGTGGAAACAATATCCGCTTGAGCCAATTGCTTATTAAAATGCGCATTGCTGACAGCAATAAGATAATCAATTTCTTGTTGGGTAATTTTGACTTGCGCAGGGTCACCCTGATATTCATGATCAGTCGTTCCAATCATGGTGAAGTCATTTAAATATGGAATCGCAAATACGATACGGCGGTCATCATTTTGCATAATGAAAGCTTTTTCGCCTTCATATAGCTTCGGCACAATAATATGGCTACCTTGAATCAAGCGAATGCCATAAGGTGATTTTAACTGCAAATCTTGCTGAATAAACTTCGCAACCCATGGGCCTGCAGCATTAACTAATGCTTTGGCTTTGATCTGAAATTGCCCTTGGGCATTTTCTAAATCAACAATCCAGTGTTGCTCTTCACGTCGCGCCGAAACACAACGTGTACGAGTCGAAATCTCTGCACCTTTTTCACGGGCATGCATCGCATTTAAAACCACGAGTCGTGCATCATCCACCGCACAATCTGAATATTCAAAACCACGAGTAATCGCAGAATTTAATGGGCTATCTTCTTTAAAATAAACATTATTTGAACCCAACAATTTTTCACGTTTACCTAAATGATCGTAAAAGAATAGTCCCGTACGAATCAGCCATGCAGGACGTAAATGTGGGCGATGCGGCATAATAAACCGCATTGGTCGAATGATATGCGGTGCTTTTGCTAACAAAACTTCTCGCTCAGCCAAAGCTTCACGCACCAATCTGAATTCTTTATGCTCTAAATAACGCAAGCCACCATGAATCAATTTACTACTAGCAGAAGAAGTATGGCTGGCTAAGTCGTCTTTTTCACATAGAAATACAGACAAACCACGACCCGCCGCATCAGCAGCAATACCAACACCATTGATTCCACCACCAATGATTGCAAGATCATAAATTTCTTCATTTGCTTGGAGCAGCGTTTGCATAAATCACCACAATTTTTCATTTTATTTTCGATAATGAAAATTTAAACACACATAACGAAAATAAACAATAAGGTAATTTGCAAATAATGAAAATTATTTGTCATTTAACGATCAATTTTTCTATTTGATATTTTAGCGATGACACCAATGTTTGCCTGATATACAGCAAGATATGCACATAGCATGATGTGTACGTGATGTATAAAATGAATGATTTAGAATTTAATTTTCGAAAATGAATATTTAACTTGCCACAATTAAATTAATGCTTAACTCACGAATGGTTTTCATATAAGGTTCAGCAGGTAATAAATCAGTAAAAATACAATCGACTTCTTTTAAAGAACCTAAACGGATCATGGCATTACGGCCAAATTTACTATTATCCGCAGCAAGAAAAACTTGCCGTGCACTGGATACAATTTCTTGAGAAACGCAAACTTCCTGAAAATCAAAGTCTAGAAGTGTGCCATCTTCATCAATTCCACTGATCCCCATCAAAGCGTAATCCGCTTTAAATTGTTTAAAAAAGTCTGCTGTTGCTTGACCAATCACTCCGCCATCTGGACGAACTCGACCACTCGCAATCAACACTTCAAAGTCTTCTTTGGCACTCAGAATTTTCGCCACATTTAAGTTATTGGTGATAACTCTCAAGCCTGTATGATTCAAAAGCGCATGTGCAATCGCTTCAGTTGTTGTTCCAATATTAATAAACAAAGAGGCATGATCAGGCACAGCTGCGGCAACAGCTTTAGCAATCCGTTGTTTTTCAACTAACATGTGCCCGACGCGCATTGTATATTCAGTATTTTCAACACTTGAATCATGCGCTGCGCCGCCATGATAGCGACGCAATAAGCCATCATCTGCCAATTGATTAATATCACGGCGGATAGTTTGCGGTGTGACATCGAAATATAGCGCCAGCTCATCAATACTGATGTAGCCACGTTCTCGCACCAATTCAAGCGTTTTTTGTTGCCGCACGATCAAGCTCATATCGCCATCCTATGTAATTTTAAGATTAAAGAGCGAGTAACTTATTTCTCAACCCAATGACGCGTCCGCCCAACCGCTTTAAGCCAACCTTGGTACATTTTTTCAGTCTGTTCACGGCTACACTTTGGTTCAAAAGTTTGTTCAATCGACATACGCTTTTGCAATTCATCTAAATCTGACCAAAAACCGACGGCAAGACCTGCCAAAAATGCCGCACCCATGCCCGTAGTTTCTTTCATCGCAGGTCGTTCGACCGCTGTAGATAAAATATCCGATTGGAATTGCATTAAGAAATTATTAGCTGTGACGCCTCCATCCACACGTAAGGTCTGCAATTTAACGCCTGAATCTTGTTGCATTGCATCGAGTACGTCACGCGTTTGATAGGCAATTGATTCTAATGTTGCACGGATAATGTGCTCAATATTCACGCCACGAGTCAGCCCTAAAATCGCACCACGAGCTGTCGCATCCCAATACGGCGCACCCAGCCCTGTAAATGCAGGCACAACATATACGCCATTATTATCTTCAACTTTAGATGCATAATATTCAGAGTCGTATGAATCGTTGATGACTTTTAATTCATCACGCAACCATTGCACACAAGAGCCGCCATTAAACACAGCACCTTCGAGCGCGTAATTAACTTCCCCTTTAGCGCCACATGCAATTGTCGTAAGCAAACCATGATTCGATTGCACCATGCTTTTACCTGTATTCATTAACAGAAAACAGCCTGTGCCATAAGTATTTTTTGCTTGTCCAACTTCAACGCACATTTGACCAAACAATGCAGCTTGCTGATCACCCGCAATACCTGCAATTGGAATTCCAATTTCTTGCCCACTAATGGTGTGGGTATAACCATAGACTTCCGATGAACTTCGCACTTCTGGCAATAAGGCCTTAGGAATGTCTAATGCCGTGAGTAATTTGTCATCCCACTCTAGTGTTTCGATGTTAAATAACATGGTCCGTGATGCGTTGGTATAGTCAGTTACATGAACTTGACCATTGGTGAGTTTCCAAATCAACCACGTATCTACAGTACCGAAAAGCAATTCACCACGTTCAGCGCGCTCACGACTTCCCTCGACATGATCCAAAATCCATTTAATTTTAGTTCCAGAGAAATAAGGGTCAATCACTAAACCTGTGACTTTACGAATATAATCATCCCATCCGTCTTGACGTAGTTGATTACAAATTTCATTACTTTGGCGGCTTTGCCACACAATTGCATTATAAATTGGCTTACCTGTGTGTTTATCCCAAATAATGGTCGTTTCACGTTGATTCGTAATACCAATTGCCGCAATTTGATCACTCGAAATATTCGCTTGTGCTAAGGCCTCTACCCACACCGAACTTTGCGTTGCCCAAATTTCCATCGGATCATGTTCAACCCAACCCGGTTGCGGATATATTTGGGTAAATTCACGTTGAGCAATACTAATGACATTCGCATCGTGATCTAACACAATTGCACGTGAACTCGTTGTTCCTTGATCAAATGCAACCACATATTTTTTTGGGCTTTCTGTAGCAATCATGACATACCTGTATCGACTAGCTTTCTTAGAGATAGAGCTCAATACATTCACATTGATGAACATAATTTTCGCGAACTCAACAAAGCACAATCTTTGAAAAATAAAAACTTGCAAATTATAGGCATAATTGTTCGAAAACGAAAATATTTATTTAAATTCGAACTGCTTTTTAATGAATTATCTGATGAGTAAAGAATCCTAACAATTCAAAATTGCTTTTATGAGATACTAAACCTAGATATCACAGGACGATTGAAATGAGAAAAAACAATATATTCGTTATGGTAACTAGTGCAATTTTGTTGACCGCCTGTCAAAGCACCCCTCATCATTACAATGGTACAACGGGTTATCAAATCGAAAATCAAACCGAAACGACTGCCACAATCGCCTATACCCTTGCTGCGCATAGTAACCGCGATGTTGATGAGAAAAAGTTGCAGCAGGCGTGTAAACAGGTGTTCGGTGCAGCGAAAAATTATCAAGTTTCCGTTTTGAATGTGAATGAAATTGTGAATCCAAGCAAACAAGAGCAATATGGCGTTCAATTGGGCAATAGCCGTGCAAAATTTGGTTTATCTAATTCGCCTGATTTAAATAACAGCGAAGGTTATGCGACTCGCCAAGCGCTAGAAACACGACCAAGTACGCTGAAAGTGGTTCGTTATACTTGTTCTTAACATCACAAAGTTCATTTGGAAATTAAAACGCTGTGATTACAGCGTTTTATAAAAACTCACATTTTTAAACTCTTTGGCTTCATCTAAATCTGGCCATGTTGTGGCGCTTCTCTCATCAATTTTCTTATACTTAGGATGACTAAAGTTTTTGACGCGGCTGTCTGCCACCCACACTTCTGGTGCAAACTTTAGAAACTCATCTAAAAAGAAGCGATTGCATTGGTCATATAAAACATCCGCGGCAAGCAACACATCGACTGTTTCGGACTTATAGAGATCATCTGAATATTCCAACTCAACGTTATTCAGCAATGCATTTTCACGACAAGATTCAAGGCTAGTCGGATCAATATCACAGCAAATAACACGCTTTGCACCTGCCATTTTCGCAGCAATTGCAACCACGCCCGAACCTGCACCAAAATCTAAGACCACTTTATCTTTGACATGATGTGGTTCTGCCAATAACCATTGCGCCATTGCTAAACCCGACGCCCAGCAAAAAATCCAATAGGGCGTTTCATTCCAAATACGTCGAATCACTTCATCATCTAAACGATCAGTGGAAAAAACAGGTGGAATTAACCATAAAGAAATTGGCGTTTCAGGCAGTTGCTGAGCCAATAATTCAGTGTTTGGAATAACTTCATGCAAAGCCCGAAGTAATTGCTCTGGGGCTTTGGCAAATTGAAAGGTACAGCTCATATTCTTCTTTCATCAAATGCTTTAAATCCCTCCCAACCTCCCTTTAAAAAAGGAAGGAGTTCCACGAATTCAAAGTTTTACTTGAACTTCTGATATCCCCCTCTTTGCAAAGAGGGGTTAGGGGAGATTTTAGCCTAACGCTTTTTCAGCCGCTTCAACCGTTTGACGAATTAACGTGGTGATCGTCATTGGGCCAACACCACCTGGAACTGGCGTATAAGCAGATGCAACCTCTTCAATACCCACCAGTTGAATATCGCCAACACCGCCGCCATCACGTGGATGGAAACCTGCATCAACCACTACTGCGCCTTGCTTAATCCAATCTTTTTGAATCAGTTCAGCCTTACCCACTGCACCCACAATAATATCCGCCTGTTTAACCAATTCAGGAAGATTTTGAGTCCGTGAATGGCAAATAGTCACGGTAGCATTGGCTTGCAATAGCATCATTGCCATGGGTTTACCCAAAATTGCAGAACGCCCTACTACCACCGCATGTTTTCCTGCAATTTCAATCTTGTTTTCTTGCAAGATCGTCATAATGCCCGCAGGTGTTGCAGAACCATACGCCGCTTCACCCATTGCCATACGGCCAAAGCCCAAACAAGTCACACCGTCTACATCTTTGGTTAATGCAATTGCATCAAAACAAGCACGCTCATCAATTTGTTCAGGCACAGGATGCTGCAACAAAATGCCATGTACATCTGGATTGGCATTCAGTTTTTCAATTTCAGCGAGTAATTGTTCTGTCGTGGTTGCTTTTGGAAGTTCAACCTTGAGCGAATCCATACCGACACGACGGCAAGCATTGCCTTTCATACGTACGTAAGTTGCTGATGCACCATCATCCCCCACTAAAATAGTGGCTAAAATTGGGGTGCGCCCCGTTTTTGTTTTTAATGCTTCTACACGTTGCAACAAATCCGCTTCAATTTGTGTTGCCAATGCACGTCCGTCTAAAACCAATGCCACAGCGCATCTCCAAAATGGGTATCAATCAATTGCGTAAATAATACATGATAATTGCGCTGATTTGATTTTAGATGTCGTTTTTATGCGCATATTCACTCGCCCTACTCTTGTTTTTTTCCCAAAGATTGCTAATATGTGCTTCACCAAGAGATGGCGGGGTGGCAGAGTGGTCATGCAGCGGACTGCAACTCCGTGTACGCCGGTTCGATTCCGACCTCCGCCTCCATCTTGTTAAAATGCCCGAGTGGTGAAATCGGTAGACACAGGGGATTTAAAATCCCCCGCCCACAAAGCGTGCCAGTTCGAGTCTGGCCTCGGGCACCATTTTTCAAAATCTGAAAAATGGTGCTAAAAATTCCAGCGTATGCTGGTTTTTTTATGTCTGAAATTTGGCATCACCAAATAAAAAGCCAAACTTGAAAGTTTGGCTTTGTCATATCAATAAAATGATTACGCGACTTGTTGCGCTGTCACTACAGGCAATAAATTAGTATCGATTTTTAATTCATACTGGCGAGTATTATCAACCACATAGTCTGCTTTTTTAATCGAATCGAGATAAATCCATTGCGATTGAACCTGTGATTCATTGAATTGAACCAGTAAATAGCCACGTTGATTCAAGTTGCAGTAATTCAGTTCATCAATCAAGGTATTAAACGCAAATTCAAATTGTTGCAATTGTGCCAGTGGAATATTGAGGTATTTTTCCAAACCAGGTGAAGATACCGAACTGGTCGCCAGTTCAACGCCAACAAATGTGCCAGCTTGGCTATATAAGTTAGATGACCATCCGTTATGCGTATCCCCTGCAAGTACGACCACTTTCTTATTGAGCTGCGCCAAAGTGCCATACAAAATTTCACGCTCGTAATAATAACCATCCCACGCATCTAGGTTATAAGGCGCAACCGTTAAAATACGTGCTTTTTCTTGTGCGGTAAGCGTTGGATCACCGCCTTGCATACGCATTTTCAAAGTCACCAATTCAGTAATTTGCGCATTCATTTTTGCCAATGTTTCTGCACTTGGATTACCTGCGGTAATCTCAGCCAATGACAATAAAAGTTCCGCTGGAATCATCATCTTCGCCATTAAAACTTGCTGACCTAACACATTCCACTTTGCTGTCGACTGTTGTAATTTGCCTAACAGCCAATTGCGTTGCTCTATCCCCATTAGGGTACGGGCAGGATTGGTCAAATCGGCTTGGAATTTCTGCGCATCCAAACCTGTTGCGGTCATATAGTCAGCATATTCCAATTGCTCATCACGCGCGATAATGCGAGTATCCAACATGGTCAGTTGCACCAATTGACCAAAGTCAAACTGACGATAAATTTTGGTATGTTGTTCATCAACTGGACGTATCGGCATCCATTCAAAATACGCCTGCAACGCTGCCAATTTACGTGCAAGGAAAGTGCCTTCATTGCTTTGATGATTTTCAGCTCCCTCTTTCCAAGTATCATTGGCCAACTCATGGTCATCCCAAATGACGATAAATGGATGACGTTGGTGTACGGCTTGTAAATCTTTATCTTGTCGATATAGTGCATAACGTTTGCGATAATCATCGATTTGTATAATTTCTTTATTATTATCCGCCGCCAAAGTACGCCCAAGCTGGACGGAATCTTCGGTCGCATAACCATCTGCACCATACTCATAAATATAGTCACCGAGATGAATCACCACATCGACATTTTGTTTTGCCATTTCACGATAAACATAGAAATAACCAGCAGGATAATTTGAACATGAACAAACCGCAAAACTGACTTGAGTTGGATTGACTGGCAAGGTTTTGGTTTGCCCGACTGGTGAAGTTTTATCGCCAAACCTAAAGCGATAAAAATAACGTTGATTTGGAAGCAAGCCTGTCGCATCCACCTTAACGGTAAAATCTTGTGCTGCCGTTGTAATGACTTTATTGGTTTTAATAATTTGTTTGAATTGTTGGTCTAGGGCGATTTCCCAAGTCACTTCTAAGCGTGCACTACTGTCATTGGGAGTCAAGCGAGTCCATAAAATCACGCGATCTTGTAAAGGATCCCCACTGGCAACACCATGTTCAAAATTGACTTTTAAGCTTGAAGTTTCTGCATTATCGCTATCATGACAACCCGTAAAACCCGCCGATAAAGATAGTGCGCCAAAACCAAATAAACTTTTCTGAATGAGTTCGCGTCGTGAAATTTTGCTTGTCATGTGCTCGCAACCTTAACTTTTATAATAATAAAGGTTTAAAGCTAATTGGTTTTGATGAAAGAATAATGAAAACCAATTGCTAAAATTAAACTTCGATCGGCTAGACATCGGAATTGATTGAAAAGAAAGCAATTACGCTGTTTTGCTCTTGCCAATAGCAAAAGGGTCTACTATCATTGCGCTCATGCCCGAGTGGTGAAATCGGTAGACACAGGGGATTTAAAATCCC